>JADLBW010000162.1 GCA_020847515.1 Pirellulales bacterium
CGCCCTCTCGGGCCTGCTCGCCGAGGCGTCGGCGCAGGCGGCTACTTCGCCGCTCGCCTGGCGGCCGCCGCCGTTTAAGCCACGCGCTACGCGGGTGATCTTCCTGTTCATGTCCGGCGGGCCCTCGCACGTCGACTTGCTGGACCCCAAGCCGAAGCTATCGGCCCTGAGCGGCCAGCCGCTGCCGTTCGAGATGCCCAAGCTCGTCCGCACGAAGACGGGCAACCTGCTCGGGTCGCCGTTCAAGTTCCGCAAGCATGGAGAGTCGGGCCTGGAAGTGAGCGAGCTGTTGCCGCATCTGGCCGAGCGCAGCGACGACCTCTGCGTCATTCGCTCGATGGTGGCCGACAACATCAACCACAACGGCGCGTGCCTGCAAATGAACACCGGCGAGCAGGCGTTCTCCCGGCCGAGCATGGGCTCGTGGTGCCTCTACGGCCTGGGTACGGAGAACCAGAATCTGCCGGGCTTCATCGTGCTGAGCCCCGCCCAGCCGGCGCAGGGCGCCCCGCTGTGGAGCAGCAGCTTCCTGCCGGCAGCCTATCAAGGCACGCTCGTTTCCGACCTCAGTCGACCGATCAACAACCTGCGCAGCGAAGCCTACTGCCTCGCCCAGCAGCGGCAGCAGCTTGACGCACTGGCGCAGCTCAATGCGCTTCATCGCCAGCAGCGGCCCGGCGACACGGCGCTGGAGGCCCGCATCGAGTCGTTCGAGCTGGCCTACCGCATGCAACTTGAGGCCCCGGGAGCCTTCGACGTCGATCAGGAGACCTCTGGCACGCAACAGCTCTATGGAGTAGATCGACCGGAGACGGAGATCTTCGCCCGGCAATGCCTGCTCGCGCGCCGGCTCGTCGAGCGCGGCGTGCGGTTTGTTCAGGTCTATCATACGCAGACCTCGAAACGGAGCAGTTGCCAGCTTTGGGATCAGCACGGCGGACTGCGCGAGGGGCTGCGCGACAACTGTCTCGCCGCGGACCAGCCGATTGCCGCGCTGCTAACGGACCTGAAAGAGCGAGGCCTGCTCGACGACACGCTGGTCATTTGGGGGGGCGAATTTGGTCGCACGCCGACCGCCGAGGGGACCGACGGCCGCGAGCATCATCCGTTCGGGTTCAGCATGTGGCTAGCCGGCGGCGGCGTTCGCGGCGGCCTGGCCTACGGCGCCACCGATGAATTCGGCTGGCATGCCGTCGAAAACCGCGTGCACGTGCACGACCTGCACGCCACGGTGCTGCACCTGCTGGGCATCGATCACACGAAGCTGACCTATCGCCATAGCGGGCGGGACTACCGCCTCACCGACGTGCACGGCAACATCGTGCACGACCTCCTGGCGTAACGCCGCTAGCGCCGCGGCCCAGCCGTGGAGCGCGCCGAGTCATCCGCTGGAGCCTGCCAGTCGGCGTCTGAAATCTCGTCGTTATCGACGCGATCGATCAAACTGGCATCAGTGGCATTGTACATGAACGTCGGCACGCCCGGAGGCGCGGCGAGCCGGTTGTTCCGAACCAGATTCTTGCCAGCCCGGTGAAACCGGATCGGACTGCGGGCGACGCCGCAAATGGTGTTATCCTCCACGGTGATTTCCGTCGAACCCTCGTCCATGAAAATGCCGTTGCTTTCGGCCCGACCGGCATTCAGCGGAATATCGTGGATGAAGTTCGCGGCCAGGCGCGTCCCCGGCTGCCGGCCGAGCGTATAGATGCCGCCGCCGTCGGAGAGTATTTGCATGGCATGATGGATGTGATTGGATTCAATCCGGTTGCCCTGGCAGTTCGACGGCGTATCATCCCACCGCCAGCCCGCTGAGACGCCTGTGTAAGGCAGATTCCGCAGCTCGTTGTGCGCGACCAGCGTGTCGCTGGCGAAGCCAATCCACAGCCCGACGGCGCCGAAGAAGTTCACGCCGCAGTTCTCGATCAGGCAGTCGGTTATTGAAATCTGCGCAGTAGGCGGCATTTGGCCGTCGTTGCGGGCGCCGATCAGCACGCCGTCGCCGCCGACGTCCTGGAACCGGCAGCTATCGATATGCACGTTCTGCGATTGCGCGACCTTCAGCCCGCAGGCGGCCAGGTGCATGAAGCGGCAGTTGGCAAACTGGCAGTCTTGGGCACGGTCGATCTCCACGGCCGCTGCCATGGGGATGGTCTGGCGATCGTCGGCCGCTGTGCGCCGCTCGTAGACGTGCGATTGAATTCCTGCATAGCCGTAAGGCGGCAGCTCCCACCGCGAATAAGCGAACGTCAATCCCTCGAAGCGAAGATGCTGAACCGGGAGCTCGCCCTGTCCGCGAACGACCAGCAGCCGCTCCAATCGCGGGGCCGTCGCCTCAACACGATTGATTGTTTCCCCGTCCCGCGGCAGGTAGTACAGTTTGCCCGCGGCTTCATCAAGATGCCATTCGCCCGGGGCGTCGAGCAGTTCGGGTGCATTCTCGATGAAGTAGCGCGGATGCGGTTCGAAATTGGTGATCGCGAATTGCGCCGCTTCTCCGCCGAGGGGGGCAATCACTCCGTAGGTTCGCGAGCCTGCATCAATGCTTGCCAGCGGCACGCGCGACGTCGACCAGTCGTGCAGCAGCACCGCCTCCGCCGTTTGCGGCTTTGCGATATCGACCAATTCGCCCTGTGCTGCCGTAAAGCTGGTTCGGTTATCCGGTCCCGCCGCCTCGACTCTGAAATATCCATCGTTCGGCGTTCGCGCGCGGACGGCCCGCTGTCCGTTCACCCACAGGTCGCGAAATGCCGGCGCGCCGGGGGCGATCTTCACTTCCGCGACCCAGCGTTCGCCTTCCTCGCGCCAGCCAGTGATCCGCCGGGCCCCGCTCAGCACCACATCGCCCCCGACTGCCGCATAGGCGACCGATCGCTCGGCGGTCGGGCCCGCATCCTCGTTGCCAAAAACAAGCGTTTCCTCAAGGAAGTACGCGCCGGGTGCAATTTCGACGCGCACCGCCTGGGGCCGTTCGGCAATCGCTCGCCGAGCCAATCGCTGCGCCGCCGCCAGCGTCGCCACCGGCTGCGACGGCGAGCCGTCGTTGGCGTCGTCGCCCTCGGGACTGACATGCAGCGTGACGGCTGCGTGAGACTGCGCTGCCACCGCCCAGGCGACGACCACCGGGGCGACACGATGAAGGAAGCGATTTAACATAGTGTAATCCGGTCGTTTACATAGCCCTTCGTTGCCTAACGCATGGGGCAGCATCAGCTCGCCGAGAGTCCTGCCACCAATTACGACGTCGCGGCGTGCCAGATCGGCCATCGCCGGCCGCCTGCCCGCTCCAGCCGATCGACGGATAAACCATACGTTTGCTCCAACAATTCCGAAGTAACGACTTCCTTGGTGGGACCGCTCGCGGCCACGCGTCCGTCGCGCATGACAAGCGTTTGCTCGAACGCCGGCATGATCTCCTCGACATGATGCGTGACCAGGATCATCGCGCAACTGGCAGCGGACGCAGCCAGTCCGTCGAGCCACGCGAGGAACCGCTCGCGAACTCCCGGATCCATGCCGGCGCATGGTTCGTCGAGCACGATCAACAGCGGCTCGACCATGCGCGCCCGGGCGATGAGCACCTGCTGACGTTCCCCCTGCGAGAGCACGCCAAAAGGCTTCTCCATCAGCGGGCCGCAGTTCATCTCTTCCAGCAGACGCCTGGCGTCGACAAAGTCTCGTCGTTCAGGCCGGATGCTCTCCAGCCACCGCAGGCCAACCTGCCCTAGCCGCCCGGACACGACAGTGGCGACGGCTGGCTCGTCCGGCGGAATCTGCGGCGCCAGATCGGTCGTCACCCACCCCATGGAGCGCCGCAGGTGGCCGAGGTCGATCAATTCGCACCCCAGCCGGCGGACCGTTCCGCTGGTAGGCCAGATATATCCACAGGCGATGCGCAGCAGCGTGGTCTTTCCCGAGCCGTTGGGACCCAATACGGCCCAGTGCTTCCCGTGCTCCAGCCGCCACGAAACGCCGCGGAGAATGTCCGCTCGTTGCTGGAAATATCCCACCTGATCAAGTTCGATAAGGGGCGGCGCAGGCATGCGGATGAAGGGCTCGTAGTTTCCTGCGGGTGACGGAATCTGGTGCGGTGCAATCAAACGTTCCAATCCAGATCATCTTTCGCCGGTCGACCGTTCGCAAGAGACACAGCCGTGCAATCATTCGCCGCTGACGCTTGCGGCTTAGCGCCGACGGGGCGGCGGCAGTAGCTTTTGCCCTGCTCCAGGGCGACAATAGACGATTCTCTCGGATCCGCCCGCCCTGCTGAGGCCTCGCCGCGAATGTTTCACTGGGACAACGGACTGTTCTTCAATCGACCGCGACTTGCGCTCGATGTGCGCCGGCGGCAGCCGCACGCTTTCGTCTCGCACGCCCATAGCGATCATATCGGCCCCCATGAACTGGCCTACTGCACTCCGGCAACGGCGTGCCTCTACCGATTGCGGATGGGCGCCCATCGACAGGTCCGCGAACTCCACTACCGCCAGCCCTACGACTTCGGCGACGTGCGGTTGACCGCCTATCCGGCGGGTCACTGTCTGGGATCGGCCATGGTGCTGATCGAGTGCGCTGCGGGGTCCCTGCTGTATACGGGCGATTTCAAGCTGGGTGAATCCGCCACCGCGGAACGCGCCGAACTGCCGCGGGCCGACGTGCTGGTCATGGAATCGACGTTCGGCAAACCGCGATACCGCATGCCGCCGCGTGCGCAGACGATTGGGCGACTGCTGCAGATCGTCCGCGATGCACTGGCCCGAGATGCGACGCCAGTGTTGCACGCCTACCCGCTAGGCAAGTCGCAGGAGGCGACCCGAATCCTGACCCACGCCGGCATACCCGTGCTACAACATCCGGCGGTGTACGCTGTCAGCCAGGCGTATATCCAGTGCGGCGTCGACCTCGGCGACGTCCAGCCTTTTGACCCGCGACGTGCGGCGGGCTGCGCCGTCGTCACGCTGCCCCAGGGCGCCAAGCAGTTCCGCCTGCCGGGCATTCGGCGGCCGGTCAGCATCGCCGTCACTGGGTGGGCCGTCGACCCGGCGACGAAGTATCGCTGGGGCGTCGACTATGCCCTGCCGCTGTCGGATCACGCCGACTTCGATGAACTGTTTGAGGCCGTCGAGCGCGTCGGCGCCAGCGAGATCTTCTGTATGCACGGGCCGGCGGAGTTTGTCGGCCACCTGCAGGCGGCCGGCTTCAACGCTCTGCCGGTGGCCGGAAGCTATCAAAAGCGAATGTTCTAACGAGCCGGTCAGGACAAATCGCTTCGGCCGCGGCGATTCGGCGGTGCGACGCCGCAATAGCTTGCCTTACCGGAAGAGTCGTCGGCGCCGGCGGTCGTCATCCGCGGGTAATTCGGCCATCTGTAAGGGATGTACCGTGCATGCATCATTGCAGCGAAGGCCGATGATGCCGGTTTTGCTATCTTGGCCGCCCCGCGGCGGTCGAATTCTGTTAGGGCAGGCCCACGCCAAGCCGCGCATTATTGAGAACTGCGCGACTAATAAACCCTACCTGGCTATCGGCTGGCGGCCGACGGCCAGAGGGAAAGGGCCTAGTTCTAGCCAATAGCCAATAGCCGACAGCCGATAGCCGAACTTAAAGCGGGTTCATTAGCGGCGCAGGAATCAATAGTTGCCACGGACTCGCCGCCGCAATACCAGGATGGCGCAAATGGCCAAGGACGGCCCAATCAGCATGTCGGTGCGCCAACACGGGCGCCGCGGCGCGCTCATCGCTCCCCTTATGGCGACGATGATGAGTTGCGGCGGCGGTACGCAGGAGGCGCCGTTTGTCGCTGCGCGGCCGATTCCGTCGGCGTCCGCAAAGGTCCACTGCGTGGTCTGTGCGCAGTTTGAGGAAGTATCCAGCCTCGTTCCGCTGCCGCCCGTCGAGTCGTCCATTGACGACGAAACGGATTTGCGGCTGAGATTGCTTCCGCCGGTAGAGTTGCCGCTCGACGACCTGCGTGAATTGTCGGACGACGCGGGGCAGCCGCAGGCGAGTCCGGGGCTCGTGATCGCGCCGGCGCCAGATGCTGCTACCGCGAAGCGGTCGCCGCCGCCTGGCGACGACCGCCAATCCGTGGCACTGGCGTCGCCGTTACCCATCAGCGAGAACGCCTCAACGCCTGCGTTGCCCGCGCAAACTGGAGCAAACCTCGCCAGTTCGCCGCCGGAGGCGGACGCGCAGGCTACTGGCGGTGGCTACGTTCAACGGCCAGAGCCCGATTTATTGGCCCAAGAACCCCATAGCGCCGAGGCGCGACAGTTGTTGGCCGAAGCGTCGGCCGCCTCCACCGGCGCCCCTACCGAGGCGATCGTTGCGGAACGAGCCCAGGCCAAAATCCGCCGCGGGTACGCACTAGCCCAGCGGAGCGCCAACTTCGCAGCCCGCAGCGAGTTCCTGGAAGTCCTGCACATGATCGCCGAGGCCAACGATCAGCAGGATAGTGTACGGCGACGTACGCACGCCCTGGCTAGCGGCCTGCGGGCGCTCGACGAAGCGGCCGACTTTGCCCATCACGGCGCGGTACCGGACGACGACGCGGCCATCGCGGTCATCATCTCGTCGCACCGAACGCCGGTGGCCAAGTCGCCGGGCGGAGAGAAGATGCTTCCCCGGCAGCTTGCCGACATCTATTTCCGCTACGCTCAAGTTCAGCTTGGCGCGTCCGTCGCGGGCGACGCCGCTGGATCAATGGCGCTGCACGCCTTGGGCAAGCTTTACAGCCAACTGGGGCGGATGGAGCCAGATCGTTGCCCCCTGGCTGATCGACGCGCCTTCGCGCTGCAACAAGCTTCGCTGTTGGCGCGGCCCGACAATCACCTGGCAGCCCATGAGCTGGGCGTGCTGTTGGCCGAATCAGGGCACTTCGACGAATCGGAGTTCCTGCTGGCCCAGGTGGCCACGCGTCAGCCCCATCCGATCGTGCTTCGCAACCTCGCTCGGGTGCAGCGGAAGCTTGGCCGCGAGCAAGCCGCTCAGTTGAGCGATCGGCGAGCCGAGCAGCTTGCCAGCCAAAATGCGGCTCCGGACGGGCCCGTCGTATGGGTCCCCCCCGGCACGCTTGCACAATCCGGCAACGGTCCGTACCCCGTATCCTCGGCGGCGATGGCGGGCAGCTTGCCGGGTCCGCAGACGTCGTCAGAAAACCTAGCCGGCCGACCGCAGTCGCCGCCGCCGATGCCGAATGTAACGCGTCGGCCCGGCGGTTACATGCGCTGAGCGCCAGCCCTGCGCCGACGCAGTTTGCCCATGAACGCTCCGACCACGGAGAAGTCGATGCCGCTGCGAACCGCATCATTTTCTGCAGTTCTGCCTGGGGCGCTGCGTCAGTTGCGCCGCAGCCGCAGGCGCCTGCTGTGCTCGCTGGCAGTTCTCGTCGTGGCGGCCGCATTTGGCGCCAGGACGTGGTTTTCCCCCCGACGGTCGGCGGGCGATATTCGGCCGGCAACTGCCCACGTGGTCAACTGGCGCCAGATCCAGCTTTGCCAGGCGCTGGGCCCGGCCGCGCCGCATCCCATTTGGGCCGTCGATAGCACCGCCGGCTGCGGTCAGGGCGAAGTGACCTGGAAAGCCCGCGGATACGTGAACTGGCAGGCTTACGCCCAGGGCGAATACGTCGGTCATGCCCGCAGCGCCCACGTCGCAGAATATCGCATTCGGGTCGACGACCAGATTGCCTTCGTCTTCCGTCTGACCCGCGAAATCATGAGCAGCCCCTACCAGTTGCAGGTCGGGGATAAGATTCGCGTCGAATCGCTCACCGGCGACAGCGGCGCGGCGGAGGCCGCCCAAGACAACATCCGCCGTGAACTGATCATTCAGCCCGACGGCACGATCACCTTGCCGCTCTTGGGACAGGTGCGCGCCGCCAATATGACGATCGACGGCCTCCGCGAGCACCTCGAACAGCGGTACCTCAAATACTACAAAGTGCCGGCGATCACCGTGACGCCGCTGGAGGTGAACACCCGCCTGCAAGACCTGCTGGCGGCGGTCGACGCCCGGCAAGGGAGCGGGGGTCTGCAACTGCAAACCCGCGTGAACCCCGACGGCAGGCTATACCTGCCGGGTCTCGGTTCGATCTGCGCTCAGGGGCTTACTATTGACGAACTGAAGGCGGAGGTCGACGCCCGCTACGAGGCGACGATTCCGGGAGTCGACGTGACGCCGGTCCTCACACAGCGTGCGCCCCGATATGTCTTTGTCCTGGGCGAGGTCAAACAACCGGGACGATTTACGCTGGAAGGCCCCACCACGGTGATGCAGGCCATTGCGCTGGCAGGTAGCTGGAACATCGGGGCCAATCTTCGCCAGGTCGTAGTTTTCCGCCGCGGCGATGACTGGCGGCTGATGGCCACGATGCTCGACGTAAACGGCGCCCTGTATGCACGTCGCCCGGCCCCGGCCGACGAGATCTGGCTCAACGATTCCGACATCGTCGTCGTCCCCAAATCGCCCATTACGGTGGTCGACGAGTTTATCAGCCAGTTCTTCACGCAAGGCGTCTACGGGGCCTTTCCCCAGTTTGCCTTCGGCAATTTTAATTTCCGAAACTTTCGATCGATCAGTAACTAGCTCGTGCGCGATCAGGCTTCAGGCGTGCGCAAGCTTGGGTCGCTCGATGCTTTGACTTTTCTAGCGCCTGAAAGTAAGCTGCGATCCAGCGTACTTGTCCCTTGGGGGAGCTTTTTCCCGCGTCTGGCTGCATCGGATCGGCGAATCGCTCGACTGGCTGGCCTCGTCCGCCCATGCAGTTTAGCGGGCGGCTGCACGGCCAGGTCGGCTTACCGGCCGCGCGCCCGATTTCTACTCTGTGGAAAATCATCTATGAAGCGACATGCTGTACTACTGGCCGCTGCTGTCACTTGTTACGCGGCGGCGCCGGCAACGGCCCAAATCGGCACGGTGCTGTTTCAAGAGAACTTCAACGGTCTGACTCTGGGCCCCAGCGTCAACGAGCGTCAGGCGACGGCAAACGTCACGCGGGTGGCGACGGACGCGGCGTCCACGCCCTATCCCAATGCCTTCACCCATACGCCGCCGAGCGGCTGGGTCGTCGACAACAACTACAATAACTTTGGCTTTACCGATCTGGACAATCCCGGTTACTTCTACGGGTTTATTGTCGGCAACACCGGCATGCCCAACCAAGGCTCGCCGACCGACGGCGTGGACGAATGGGAAGGCTGGAGCTTCGCGAACAAGACGTTTTGGGCCGGGGTCGATGATCAACAGCGTTCGGCATTCGCCAACAGCAGCGGTACGATCGCCGTCGTCGACTCAGACGAGTACGACGACTTAGGCACTGGTCGGGGCGGAGGCTATTACAATTCGGGGCTGACCACGGCGCCGATCAACGTCTCGGCCTTCAACAACGGTTCCACGGCGCTCAATTTTGCGTTTGATTCCAGTTGGCGGGATGAATCGTTCGACGACGCCCACACGCTTAACCCCAATTTGGGCGGCGCGAGCGTCAACAACCAAACGGTCATGATCTGGGCCAGCTTCGACGGCAACGCCCCGGAACTGGTCGATCTGTGGCATTCCGACCCCAATGATTCGCTCGATTTCAAGGACGACGCAACCAACGAGCGGCTCTCTTATCAGATCGCGGTGCCGCAAAACGCCCAGTCGATGAAGCTGACCTTCGGCTACATGAACGCCGGTAACGACTGGTGGTGGGCGATTGACAACCTGTCGCTCGCCCAAGGCGCCAATCCGGCGTTCTGGACGGAAAACTTCGAGGCGCTCACGCTGGGGCCGAGCGTCAACGAGCGGCTCGGCGTGACGAAGGTCACGGCCGTCAACACCGACCCGGCTACCGTGCCGCGTCCCAATTCCTTCACCCACACTACGCCCGCAGGCTGGAGCATCGATAATTCCGGCATCAGCCCAACGGCCGTGGGGGACAACAACGTCGGCGTCTTCGAATGGGAAGGGTGGAGCTTCACCACGCGCGATTTCTCGGTGTTCGCGTCGCAGACCGCCATCGATAATTTCACCAAAGGGACCGGCAACATCGCCATCGCCGACTCGGACGAGTTCGACGACCTCAGCGGCGGCGCCGGCGTCACTCGGCCGATGAGCACCGTGCTACGGACGCCTTCGCTCAATGTGGCTGGACTGGCCGCCAATTCGTTGAAGCTGCAGTTCGACTCCGCTTGGCTTCCTGAGGGGGTTCAAGCGGCGTCGATCACGGTGGACTATGGCAGCGGGGAAGTTGAAGTACTTCGCTGGGAGTCGGACGTATCTCTGCCGGGCTACCACGGCGACAACCTTGACGAAACCGTGCTCGTCGACTTGAACAACCCCGCCGGAGCCAGCTCGGCCGTCGTTCGATTCAAGTACCTCGACGGCAGCAACAACTGGTTCTGGGCCATCGACAATATCAAGATTGGCGTTGAAGCGTCGGGCAACGCCGACTTCGATTCGGACGGGGACGTCGACGGCGCCGACTTCCTCGCTTGGCAGCGCGGCAAGGGCGTCGGCACGACCCGCGCCCAGGGCAACGCCGACGGCGACGGCGACGTGGATGCGGCGGATCTGGCGATCTGGAAGGGCCAATTCGGCCAGACCGGGTTGGCGACCGCCGCTTCAGCCGCCGTACCGGAGCCGACCGCGTGGGCGCTGAGCCTGCTCGTGCTGTCGGCGATCACGGCGCTCGGCCGCCGAGCAGCTTAAACGAGCGGGCAGTTCAAGACGTTTGATCAGCGAGCCATGCCAGGTAATTCGCGCTGCCGCATTCGATCGGCTGGGCGATTATTTCGGGGCACTCGTACGGATGCAGCTCGCCGAGGGCTGCTTCGACGGCGCTGTAGCGCTCGCACGTCGTCTTGATGATGCACAACCGCTCCTCGGCTTGTTCAACGGCGCCGTTCCAGCGATAGACGCTTTGCAGCGGGCCGACGATCTGCACGCACGCGGCAAGCCGCCGCTCGACCAAGGTGCGGGCGATTCGCTCGGCGTCTCGGCCGTCGGCGACGGTCGTCGTTATTTGAATGAAGTCAGCCATAATAGGACTCGCGCGTTCATGTGCGGTATGGGCCGTAGGAAACGGCGCAGTATGATTTTTGGCTGGATGATGGCCCTTCCTGAACGCATGCTGCCCAATCCATGAATACTACTATAGATGCGCCCGTCGCGTGGGTCGAAGCGATCGGCCGATTGAGATTTCCGGCCAAGGCCGATGAGCTACTGCAGCAGTTAATGGATCGGAATAACGACGGATTACTAACCAATCGCGAACAGGAGGAACTGGCATCCTAGGTTGAACTGAGCGAACGTTTGTCCTTAGTTCGCGCCGAGGCGCTGCTGCTGCTCGGACATCCTCCGTCACGAGCAACAGTAGCAAGAGGCGTGAATTAGCTGCAGCGGTTCAAACGCGAGCCGGGCATCGGTGCGAGTACTGCCGTATGCATCAATCGCTTCAAGGGGCCAGCTTTCATCTCGAGCATGTCGTCCAGAGGGCGCACGGCGGCCAGACCGATCCGAGCAATTTGGCATATGCATGTCCCGGCTGCAACTTGCGGAAATCAGATCGTACGGAGGCCATTGTCCGCAGTCATTACAAATGGCGCCGCTTTACAATCCCCGCCAGCATCGCTGGACAGATCATTTCGCCTGGAATTACTATCAGTTGAGGACTTAACCAAAATCGGCCGCGCTACGATCGTCGCGCTTGAGCTAAACCATGAACGCCGCATTGCTATTCGGCAGGTAGAGATGGCATTCGGGCTGTTTCCGCCCGCAGAGTTGCCTTCCGGGGATTAGTAGCCGTAAAACTCCTGTGCGACGAGCTCGCAGTGCAGCGGCAGCCAGCGGCTACGGGTGTACGGCGCGTGGCCTAGCAAGTTCCGCAACGGCAGCCGGTCGGGGTCCTCGTAATCGACCAGCAGCGTGAGCCCCTCTTCCGGTACGCGCATGGCGGATTTCATCCGCGCGGCCAGGAAACGGGGCGGAAGGTTGCCCTCCAGCAGGCGGCCCAGCCGACGGTTGGCCAAAAAGGTCCGCAAGGCGAGCGGCAACGGCGGGAAGTTGCTGCCGGCGATGCCGAGCTGCTGGACGAAGTCGCCGCCGCGGCCGGCGAGAACGGCGCCGCATCGCGGCGGAAAATCGGCCAGGTACTCGGCCCCAGGCCGACGGCGGCGATGGTTGACGATGTGCAACAGCTTCGCGTAGCCCCCGCTGTCCCAGCCGTAGCGAATCGGCGTGCCGAAGTCGACTATGTCGAGTTTTAATCGGCGAAGCGGATGCTTCGGCTCGGCGAGCAGTTCAGCAGCGCGCTGCCAGACGGGAAAGGCCGGTTCGCCCGATCCGACGCCGCGGTAGAAGACGCCGGCGGCGGCGAAGAACTCTTGGCGGGCCTGTTCGCCGGCGCCCAGCAAGTTCGTCAGCAGGGCGAGCACGTTGCCGCCGTGGCTATGGGACCACAGCAGGATGCGCGGCGGAGGCGCGGCGGGGTCTTGGCGCGGCGGATGGTCCGCTGGTTCAGTCCCTAGCCTCGACCCTCCCTTCGAGGGCGGGGGATGTAGCGGGGCCGACTCGGCGAGGCAGGCCAGCTTGTCGAGCAGTCGCACCGCTGCGTCGGCGCGGCCGATGTGGTTGTTTAAGCTCGACCAGTTGAAGCGCCGTACGGGCATCGGCCTGGCGGCGCCGGCGCTGAGGGTCTCTTCCAGCCGTCGCGCGTACTTCGCGGTGTAGTTCCCAGTTTCGCCGAGGACCAGGTCGAGCGCCAGCTTGCCCGCGCGGCGGAAGTACTCTGCCAGGCGGGGCAGGCGGCGCTCCAGCTCCGTCGCCATTCCCAGGAGGTCGTTTCCGGCGAACGTCCCATGGACGAGATAGACGGCCGCTACGCCCGCTTGCGCGAAAGCCTCGCCGGCGGCTTCAAGGCGGCGGGCGAACTCAGGAGACGTAGGCTCCGCGGGCGGGCCGCTGGGGAGCAAGCGGTACGGCGAAGTGGGGGGCCCGGATCGGTACGCTTGGTGTCGAAATCGGTTTTGAGGAGGCATCGCTGGCGGTTCCCGCGTCGAGGCGATGCGCCGAGCACGACGACGACGGCGCGATGCCCAGCGTGCCGGTCCACGTTTCGTAAGGGCGCCCGCGGCGTTCGTCATCCTTGAAGAACGCCAGGTACGTCAGCGCGTCGGCGGGCATGAACTCGTGTTCCTGCCGCGAAAATCGCGTCTGCTCGTATACCCGCCGCCACGTGCCGCTGTTGAAGTACGCCTGGTTGAGCACGTAGCCTTCGGCGTAGCTGGCGTCCAGCGGAACGATCTCGTGGGCGTGGGTATGCCCGTAGACGATATGCTTTGCGCGGCGGTTGCGGAAGTCTTGTTCAGCGAGGGCGTGTTGGAAGTAGGAACTGCTGTCGGCACCGCGAAGCTGCCACATCCACTGGGCCGCCCAACTGGCCCAGCCGACCGACAACCGCCGGCTGAACTTCAGCGCCTTCTGCAGGCCGTCGACCAGCTCCAGCGGCCGCCACGTGTCGCGCTGGCGCACGAACGGCTGTTCGAGAAACTCGTCGGCCAGCGAATCCCAGACTTTCTTGACCCGCTTGCGGACTGCCGGATGAGGGCAACTCCGCTCCAGCACGCCCTCGATCCATACCGGGGCCAGCAGCAGGGGTCGGATGTTGTCGAGTTCCCGCAGGCCGGCCAGGGCGCTGTCGGGGAGGTCGTCGCCGAGCTCGCGGGCGACTTCGGCGCCGAAGCGATTGAGCAGCTCGATGACGATCGCGTCGCCTAAGCTGCTGGCGTTGCGATCGCCTTCATAGTTGAACGGATCGTACAGGTCGCCATGGCGGGCGAAGACCTTGTGCCGCCGCATGGTTTGCAGCAGATCGTTGCACTGCCAGGGCTCGTGGGGGAACGGGGCCTGCGGGTTGGTGACAACTCCTAAGCGGCGGGCGATCTGCTGCCGCAGGCCGGCGTAGTTATCGCCCGGCAGGTGGAAGAACCAGTCGTGGTTTCCGACCATGTAGTGAATTCGCACCGGGGCGGTCACGAACGCCTCGGGATCGCAGCGGCCGTCGCGAGTTCCGGCCGGGACGGCGACGCCTCGCTGCGCCAGCTTGCGGAATTCTGAAAGCGCCTCGTCGTTGTGACGGAGGATGTCGGCGGTAATCTGTTGGACTGTCTGGAACATGGCCGGCGAGTCGACCGCGTCCCAGGGGCGCGCCGGGCCTTGCAGCCAGCGGCTTGAACGGATGACGTCCAGCACGTCGCCCAGCAACAAGAGGTCGACCCGATCGATGGGGCGATAGGCGCCGTCGCGCCGTTGCGAGGCGCCGACGGCCAGATCGACCAGCCGCTCGCCCAGCAATTGGAACGCGCCCGGCGAAATCGTCGATCCGCTGGTCCCGTCGGTCAGATGCAGATCGCTGATGATGGCCAGCATCGAACGGCGCTTGGGGTGAGGTTCCTTCCTCAGGGCGCAGCCCCGTCGGGGCGGGCGCTACGCCTGCAATTCCTTTAATCGGCAGGGACGGCGGCGGGGCGTGAGTTCGATTTGAGGCTAGAGGGACGGGCAGTTTACACAAGAACGAGCCGCCTGCCGGCTTGGGGAAGCCAGCAGGCGGCGGTAGGCGTCGTCGGCTGAGTCCGCACTTGCTTAGCGAACGACGCGTTTGGCTGGTTACCGGTCGAAAAACGCGCGGGGACGTTTTTAGAACCCGAAAACTACAGTGGGGCCATAGATCATCGGCGCCCCATAGATTACCGGCGAGCGGTAAGCCGGATACGCGTAGGGACGATAGATGGGCCCCGCCACGACTCGCCGAGCCACCGGGTAGGGCGGTAATGCGGTGCGGTAAACGACCCGCCGCACGGGGGCTATGCGGCCGACAACGATGGCGGCGCCGGCTGGGGGGGCCGCCAGAGAGATGCCGCCGACGGCTACCAGGACCACTAAGAGAACTCGCTTTAACATGGTGTACGCCTCCTCCAAGGGCAGTCGCTGAATGAGCAGGTCAACGCGCACTGCTTTTTCGCAACTACTAAAGCAGACAGCGTGCCATTTCCGCGCTGGTTGCTTAAGCCGTTTCTTAGTAACAAGTTGAAGCAACTGCTACATGGCTCCCTGAGGACAGGCCGATGTGCATTGATGTCAAATCGATACAGCGCCGACTCATGATGATACGCCCGGGCTAGGCCGAGCCGGCTGCAGGCGTCGTTGAGCCCCAGCCGAGTCGGCCTGTTCGTCCTTTACTGGGCGCATGCTCGCTTCCGTTAGTAGCCAAAGCCGAAGCCGACTCCCGGCCCGAAGCCATAACCTAAGCCGCTAAAACCCCAAGGGCCGCCGTAACCCATGCCGCCGTAGTAGGGCGTAAAGCGCGGTCCGTAATAGCCGCGGTAGGCGGCCGGGCCGCCGTAGCCGTAACCATAGCCGCTATTGCCGCGATAGCCGCCGTAATACGCGCGGTGATAGCCGCCATAGCCGCCGTAACCCCAGCCCCGACGGCAATGGGCGGCCGCGGCGTCCGACGCCGCGCCGGCGCCGAGCCCCATGGCGCCGAGGGCGAAGAGCGCCAAGACTGTCTTGCGAAACATCGTATTCTCCCCGGGCGGCACACGCCCCAACAGGAACTTTGCCTCCGAGGGTGCACCGCGACAGCGCACGCGGCTCGAAGCGCCGCACGTACAACGAGCACGCTTGGCGCCAAACGCCGCGTGCGGGTCGAAGGTGTCGAAATATTCAGGAATTCGCCCTGATCTTCAGGTCGGGAAGAGGCCCGTCCCGGCGCCGGACGTAACACGGGGTGAATTGACGTGAACTGAATGGTGTGCCTCGCTGTGCGGCGCGGCCCAACCGCTTGCCGGGCTGAGGGCGCCGCGCGTAGGGGCCTGCCCGCCGGTCGCCAGCACTACGGCAACGGGGCATGACCTTCAGGCCGACGACTCCGGGCGTTGTTTGATGGCGAGAAGCCGTTCGCGCTGGGGCAGATCTTTGTAGTGCTCGTCGAGCGGGTAGCAGCCGGAGACGAGGCCGTGGCGCGGGGCGGTAGTGCAATCGCTGAAGGTGCGGCAGATCTGCTTACGGCACAGCCGCCCGGCGGTCAGCGAGTCGTGCGGCAGATCGTGGGAGCGGATCACCATCCGGCCGATGCCGACGAAGTCGACCCAGCCGTTGCGTACGGCCGCCTGCGCCGCGTGAGGGAGGTAGTCCTGCAGGTAGGAGTAACCTGTGCCGACCAGGGGGGTTTCGGGCAGCGCGGCCTTGCACTGGCGAGTTGCTTCGATATGTCGCCACACGCCGACGAGCGGGTCCTCGGGCGGCTGATAGCCATCGCTGGGAGGAAAGATCGCCGGCCGCTGCAAATGGGGCACGTAATAGGGGCTGCCGCAGGTGACGTTGATCATGGCGACGCCGCGGGCGACCAGGCGGCGCATCAGCTCGATGGGTTCGTCCAGGTCGAACTGCAGCGGATCTCGCTGGTCGACGCCAAAGCCGCAGTCGTACGGCAGCAGCGGCGCGTACTCCATCGGGCGGCCCACGTCGCCGTGGGCGGCGTAGGGGACCGAGTCGAAGACGCTGAGCCGCACGCCGATGAACAGGCCGGGCAGCTCGTTGCGAATGCGGTCGATCACCGACAGCAGCAGGCGACTGCGCCCTTCCAGATCGCCCCCGAACCTTCCGGGGCGCCGGCGAGCGCTCAGTAGTTCGTGCAGCAAATAGCCGTGGCAGGCCTTCACGTCGACGAACTGAAAGCCGATCTCGTGGGCGAGCCGCGCCGCCGCGAGAAAATCGTCGATGAGCCGCTCCAGCTCGTCGTCGGCCATCACGACGCTATCGTCGTCGGGGGCGATCTTGAACTTCGGATCGAGCAGCGGGTGATGATAGGCAATGCGGGGACTAAATCGGCCATGGTCATCCGGTTTGCAGAATCGTCCGGAATGCGTCAGTTGCAGGCCGACCAAGAGCCCGTCGAGCGAGCCGCAACGAGCACGATGGGCGGCGTGCAATTCGTCGAGCAGTTGGCCCAGGCCGGCGCGATTAGACTCAGTCGCCAGCGTCTGGTTGGGATTGGCGCGGCCGGCGGGCTGCACGGCGGCGGCTTCGCCGCCCCAGATGAGCTTGGCGCCGCTCTGGCCGAAGCGGCGCCAGCGCCGCAGGGTGTGCTCGCTAGGGGAGCCGTCGCGGCGGGCGTCCCAGCCTTCCATGGGATGGATGCACCAGCGATTGCCGACGCGAAAACCGGCGACGTCGAGCGGCCGTGCCAGGGGCGACCCCTCGGCGGCGGTTTGGATCGAGTCGTCCAGCGGTAGACTTCGGCCGAGCTCGGCGAGGCGCCCGCGGAGGGCGTCCACCGTTTTGAGCTGCGCGATCTTCGGGTATTTGGACTCAGGGGCCATCCGGCGGGGAGGTTAAGGGGTTGGCGGTTGAGGCATATAGCGCGAGGGCAAGGGGCGGTTCCGGGCGGCTTTGGGATGGGCTAAGGGTGAACTGTCGTCACGTTCGGCGCAGCA
>JADLBW010000163.1 GCA_020847515.1 Pirellulales bacterium
ACCCCCCCCCTGCGCAAAAGCTCCCCGACCCCGTTGCGTTTCGACCACGTCACGGCTTCACGACGACTTTCATCAGCCCCGGTTCGCGGGCGTAGAGACGCTCGAACCATTGCGGCGCGTCGTCCAGCGAAGCGGCGCCCGAAATCAGCGGCGCAACGTTCACGGCGCCGGCGGCCATCAGCTCGATGCACTCAGGGTATTCGCCGCTGGACGCGCATGATCCATAGAGCGTGATCTCGCGCGTAACGACCTCCTGCAAGGGGATATCTACCTGCGACGAGAGATTGCCGACCAGCGTGACCGCGCCTCCTTTTCCGACCGAACGGATCGCCGTTTGAACCGTTTCCGCCGCGCCGACGGCCTCCCAAGCCGCCGCCGCGCCCCCCTTGGCCGTAAGGGCGAAGACCGCCGCCGAGACGTCGCCGCCGTTGGCATTAAGGACGTCGGTGGCGCCGAACTGCCGCGCCAGCGCCAGCCGTCCTTCATCGACGTCGACGGCCAGCAAGCGGCGGCATCCGTAGTGCCTAAGCACCTGCACGATAAGCAGCCCGATCATCCCGGCGCCGACCACCAGCACGTCGTCGTCCCGCGCCGGCGGGCGACGTTTGACCGCGTGCACCGCCACCGAGACCGCCTCGATGAGGGCCGCGTGTTCCAGCGGCAGCGCATCCGGCAAGCGGTAGACGATCCGCGCCGGAACCGCGACGAACTCCGCAAATGCGCCATACCGCCGATATTCGCCGCAGGAGACGCCCAACACCTGGCGATTGTCGCAAAGGTTCACCCGTCCCTGGCGGCAGTACCGGCACTGGCCGCAGTATACGGTCGAATCGAAGGTGACTCGTTCGCCAGGCTTAAATTCAGTCGCCTCGCAGCCGGCAGCTTCGATCACGCCGGCCGCTTCGTGCCCCATCACCAAGGGGGGAATTCGCCGACCCGTCGAGCCGTCGTATCCATGCACGTCGCTGCCGCAGATGCCGCATGCGCCGACCCGCACCAAGACTTCATCCGGCTTTATCTCCGGCTTCGAAAGTTCGACGACTTCCAACCGGCGGTACTCGATGAGCATCAAAGCTTTCATGGTCGATATAACCGCGGATCAAGGCGCCGCCGAACAGGAGCAGATTAATGTAGCGGCAATAAGGCGCAAAACACGCTCGCCGCTAGTCAAAACCCAGCGCCGCGGGTCTTCAGCTTCACGCGGCAAAGCGTCATGTTGCTGGTCATGTAGAGCGTGCTGCCGTCGTCGCCGAAGGCGCAATTGGCGACCAATTGCCCGGTCGAGATCGTCCCCAGGTGTTGGCCTTCCGGGCTGATGACCAGCACGCCGCCGGGTCCCGTCGTGAGCAGGTTGCCGCGCTGATCGAACTTGAATCCGTCCGGCGAGCCGGCGAGGCCCCGCTCGACCAGGTGAGCGGCGTCGAAGAGCACCCGCGGCTCGCCCAGCGAACCGTCCTGCTGCACCTCGAACGCCCGCCACACCGGGGCCTCGTTATCGGATTGCCCGACGACCAGCGTCTTAAAGTCCGGCGTAAAGGCGATGCCGTTCGGCTTAGTCATCGCGCGGGTCACGAGCGTAACGCTTCCATCGGGAGCGGCGCGATAAACGCCGTTGAAGTCGATGTCGCGCGCCGACGTATCGCCCCCTTTCTCCAGTCCGTACGGCGGATCGGTAAAGTAAATCGCCCCGCTGGGATGGATCGCCAGGTCATTGGGGCTGTTGAATCGCTTTCCTTCCCAGCGATCGGCGACCGTTTCGAACTTTGCTTCCGGCCGGCGGTCAGGCCTCAGCCGTTGTGCCAAGCGCGCCACGCGGCGATCGCCGTGCTGGCAGAGCACCAGCCGGCCCTCGTCATCGATGGCCAGGCCGTTGGAGCCTTGCTCATCCACCTCGGCCGGCGGTTGCTTGCCGTGAAGCGCGCCTTGTCGGGGACCGCCGCCTGTGTAGCCCGAGGGAATTAGAAATTCCTTCAAGCCCCCTTCTTCGCTCCACTCGAAGACAGTGTTGCGCGGGATGTCGGAAAAGAGCAGCCGCCGGCCTTCTCGCCACCAGACCGGCCCTTCGCTCCAGGCGAACCCCTCGGCGATCAATTCCACCTGGGCGTCTGGGCGGATGATCTGGTCGAGCTGCGGATCGAGCCGCTCAATCTTGCCGACAGGTCGAGGGGCGACGCCCATAGGTTCGGCTCCGGTCCGTGCCGCATGGCCCAATATGCTCAGCAGCGACATCGATGGCAGAAAGAATAACGTCCCAACGCGGCGCGCGGTTTTCATGTAGGTAACGCCCGAGGATAAGTTGGTAGGCCGACGCGCACAAGCTACCATGAGGGCCGCCGAAATGCGACAATCTGCGTCCGGGCGATTCGACCCGCCGAGGCGACCTGGCCGACGCTTCCTTCTCGCCGCGTTCTCGCATGATAAACGACGGGCCCGACCCTCATCGCAAAGTCGCAGTTCAACCAGGAACTGCCGAGATGCCTGCCTGGGACGTGGGGGAACTGCCCGAGGCGCCCCGTTTGACGCTGCGGAGTTGGACGCAGCTTATCGGTCCCGGCCTGGTCATGGGGGGCGCCTCGATCGGCGGCGGCGAGTGGATCTCCGGGCCGTTGACGACGGCGAAGTACGGCGGCGCCATCCTGTGGCTCTCGACCATCTCGATCCTCGTCCAGGTCCTCTACAACATCGAAATCAGCCGGTACACGCTCTACTGCGGCGAACCCATCTTCACCGGCAAGTTCCGGCTGCGCCCCGGGCCCCTCTTCTGGCTAGTCGTCTACCTGGCGCTCGACTTCGGGTCGGTATTTCCCTACATCGCATCCGCGGCGGCGACCCCCCTGGCCGCAATGTTGGTCGGCCAGATCGCACAACCGGATAAGTACTACCCGCTGCTGGGAACGTCGATCAGCGGGTACGCCCTGCTGCAAACGCTTAAATACATAGTGTTCGTCGGCATGATGTTGCCGCTCGTCTTTGGCGGCAAGGTTTACAATTCGCTCAAGGCGCTCATCAGCTTCAAGATTGTCGTCGTCTTGGGATTCCTGCTGTTCGTGGCGGCCGTGCATTCGTCTTGGGAGACGTGGATCGAGATCCTGACCGGCTTCCTAAAAATCGGCAGCGTACCTGTGGTCAGCGATCACGCCCAAGGAACGCCGGTGCTCGACAACGTCTTCGCGGCCTTGTGGCAAGGTCGGGGGCTCCCCGCGATCGATATGAGCATGGTCGCCGTACTCGGAGCGTTGGCGGCCATTTCTGGCTCAGGCGGTCTGACCAATACGGCGATCAGCGCGTACACCCGCGATCAGGGCTGGGGGATGGGCAAACACGTCGGCGCGGTTCCCAGCATGGTCGGCGGCGAACAGCTCAAGCTCTCTCACACCGGCATGGTCTTCGAGCTGACGCAAGCGTCCATCGCGAAGTTCCGGGCGTGGCGACGCTTCGTGCTGCGCGACCAACTAGCGGTGTGGATGCCGGCCTGCTTTGTCGGCGTGGCGCTGCCATGCATGCTGTCGGTGCAGTTCCTCTCCCGAAACACCGACGCCAAGGAATGGGAAGCCGCCGCCCTGACCGCCGGCGGACTGCGCGACGCAGTCGGCCCCCCCTGGGGCGAGTGGTATTGGCACATGGTCCTCTTCTGCGGCTTCCTCGTGCTCGCCCCCAACATCGCCACCACGGCCGACGGCGTGTTGCGACGCTGGGTCGACGTCTGCTGGACCGCGCTGCCAAGCTTGCGAAAGTGGGATCCCCACCGAATACGCGGCTTGTACTTCGCAGCGCTGTGCGGCTACGCGGGGTTCGGCCTGGTCTCGTTGACCCTTTGGAACCCTGTGCAACTGCTGAACTGGGCAGGCGCCATTTACAACGCCGCCATGGGCTTCAGTTGCCTCCACGTGCTCGCCGTCAATCTCGTGCTGCTGCCCCGCGAGTTGCGACCGGGCTGGTTCGAACGGATCGGCCTCGTCGCCGGCGGGGGATTCTTTATGCTCCTGTTCGTCGTTTCCGCCCTGAAGTTGCTAGGGGGCCTATAACGCTGCTGGGCCGACGCTACGGCCCAAATGCCCGGCCGCTGAAGCACCTGCACTCCTGGGCCGGCTAGGTGGGCCAGAGCCCGCAGCACGCCTGGGGCGGTCGACTTAACCGCTGCGCCGTAATGAGCATCGCTCGCCGTGACGGCTGCCATAAACGGTCGCCAACACGGCCCCAAGCTACCCTTGCCGGCCGGCCGGGCTGAACGTACAATACGGCTCTGCCGCGGGGTGGAGCAGCCAGGTAGCTCGCGAGGCTCATAACCTCGAGGTCGTCGGTTCGAATCCGGCCCCCGCCACTTGAACCCACGGGTAGCGAACTCTCGCGACCCACGGGTTAACGACCAAAGCCCAGGCCACCCGCCTGGGCTTTTTCGTTTCTAGGCCAGTTGCCCCAACGACTTGCGACGAGGCAGGCGTCTCGTGTTGGCAAGACCAGGACGGCGGGCGAGACGTTCAGGCCAGGGCAGATGCGAGGCCACACCCCCGTTTTGGCGAAAACTCTCAAATGTCTCTGGTCTCACCTCTGGTCGAGTTAACTGGTTGTCTGATTCGGAAGGGAGAGACTAATCCTGATGGTTAGTGTCGAGGAGCGAAGCACACCCTATGCCTCGGATCCCGTATTTGGCACCTGGAAGCGACGAACCGTGGCGATCAACCTCTGCCAATATCACACTGGATGAAGTGATGTGACTGGCAGAGGGAATCAAAATACCGGGCGATCCGTTCGACCAAGGGGCAATGCCTGAGAACTATGCCGCACTCAATGTTGCGTTCCTGGGCAGCTGCTGTGAAATTCGCTGAAGTTACCAGTGCTGCCCTACGATCCACGACAATGCACTTGGCGTGCAAACTTGAGCGCTGTCCGCCGTAACACTCAAGGGACCGTGGATCGTAGAACACCTGCGGCTTGGCCGACCAAGGCCAATGGCGGTGGTTAAACTCATCAGCAAAACGACGCACGATGTCCGCGGCAAGCGACGTGTCATTAAGGGAACGGCGAATATCGAGGCAAAACCACACTCGAAGGGATGGATCAGCGGCCATTCTCAGGGCCAGCGGCTCGAAGATTTGCACGGCATTGTGAATCGCGTAGCCGACTAGCAGAACTTCGTGTTTCGCCTCGGCAAGCAATGCGTGCATCATTGCCCCCGTATCCCGAGTGGCAATACCAGGCACATCGGGTCCGGACAGAACTAAATCGAAAAGTTCATCGGCTGAGTTAGTGGTCCTCCTGCCGTCGGCGATGGCCGTAGCGACGTCGGCGAGCTGCGGAGCTTTCCATCCTTGCGCAATGAGCGATGCAACGCACTCCCTAAGCTCGTCTCCAATGGCTGGCCCGGCTATTTGCTGTAAGGCATGCGTGGGAGGGGGCGCTTCACCGCGACGGCAGATCGCGGCCAATTGGTCCAATCCAGGGGTCGTCAGCTTGTGGAACGGGCCGAACATTCAGAAAGCTCACTGGAAGAATTCCGCTTCGAGCATCTCCACCGTA
>JADLBW010000164.1 GCA_020847515.1 Pirellulales bacterium
ACCAGGTGGGTGTCATCGCGCAGGCCGTCTGCAATGGCGCTGTTCCGCATCCGCGACCGGCCTGTCACATTGTAATTCCCACCGCCTCGCGACGCGATTATTGAGAACTGCGCGGCTAATAAACCGCGCCTGGCTGTCGGCTGGCGCCCAGAAAAAAAGGAAAAACGCGTCAGCAAATATCAGGAACCGTTTATTTGAGAAGCAGCCATCACAGGCGATGCTCACACTTGACGCTGTGCGGCAGCTTCTCGTTGGCGCGTCGGCACAGCCCCCTAGCGTCGACGCTTCGCCCGCCGCCGCTTAGGAGCGCCACCGCGCGCGTCCCAACGGTCGGAAGTCCGCTTCGCGATCTCCGTAGAACAGCATGCTCAAGTCGCCCGCCGAGTACACGGCGTCGACTGCACTGAGCGTCCGCCCTGCCGCCGCAGCGCGCGTACTGAGCATGCTGCCCCCCGCATCCTGGCCGTATTTGTCCCGCCACGCGCCCAAGTCGTCGGCGTCGACGTCGCCGTCAGCATCGGCGTCCCCCTGTTCGCGAGCCGCCCCCGTCGCCATCCCCGATCCAAGCTGCCAGGCCAGAAAATCAGCCCCGTCGACGACCCCGTCCCCGTCAAAATCGGCGTTCGAAGTTGGCGAAAGCGATACGACGAAGGCGGTCGCCGTGATTTCCACTTCCTCCGGCGGCGGAGTCGATAGGCCGCGGGCCGTCAGGTTGAGTGTGTTGTTAAGCACGTCGAAGTAGCGGACAAAGTCCATCCGGATATTCGCCCAGTCGTTGTAGACGGGATCGGGCCCCGAATAGGTGGTAACCAGATTGCCGCTAGCGTCCGGCGCTAACTGGTAAGCGTAGTTCATGACGCTGCGATAGCTCGGCTTAAAAGCTGAGGGGACATGGAGCGATGGGAATGTGGCCGGTGGCGACGTGATGCTATCGATGCCGCCGTGGAGCAGGCCGAGTGTGTGGCCGAGCTCATGAATCAGCGTTTGGCCCTGGACAAACCAGCTCGAGACCGTCGCCGGTGGCAATACTCCCCCGGGCGGCACGGGCAGCGTATTAGTTGTTGGAAAGGCGCCCACCGTAACGATCAGATCGTTGCCAGCGAACGTTTCGTCGCTGCCTCCGCCGAATTCTCCCAGTTCCGCCTGGCCAGAACTATCGCTCAGCGACCAAGTGTTTGTTGCCGTGTTGAACGAAAGTTTTTGGTCGCCAAAAATCGCGTAGCGAAACGCCAGTTCCCGAGCCCGGTTTGTCGTAGTGCCGAAGTAGTTGTCCTTGATGTCGTCCACTGATCGAGTTACGTACGGGCGCCCCCATGAATCCGTCCCCGACAGCGTGACGCCAGCCGCGCCAAGATAGAGGGCATGAATATGGTTGCCTGTGCCGGCCTCGGTGATCAGGTCTCCGCCTTGTAGGCCGCCAGGCGCTGCGCCCAAATTGCGCGACAGCCCCGCGCCCGCGTCTACGTGCACGGTGATCCCGGTCGACCCGTCCGGGTTCGAAACTGGCGCAGCCGCAAAGGCACTCACCAGGTCGTTGATTGCGCCGGCTTGCGGGGCGAATGTGCGGCCGGAGACTACATCGTCCGGCAACCAGTCAATTTCCAGGAAGAGGTCCTTCTTAAACGGGTCGGCGGTGAGGTTGTTAAGCGGCAGATCGATCGTCCCGTCCTGGTCGACGTCAATGCCGTTTACTTCCCAGTGATTGAACAGGCCGTCATTGTCAGTATCTAGTTGTTCGGCGCGGAAGATAAGATCATCGGTTCCGGACCGTGCCCAAAACGACAACTGGTGGTCCGCCGGGCCTACCTGTGCAGCGGCGACCTTGGCCAGCGGGTCGTTCACGCCCAGGTCGCTAATAACTTGACCGCTTATCGTATCGCCAATCTGTACTACCGGAATCGCACTGGAATTATTGTACGAGACCGGGCCGGCGCCAGATGCGCGCTGCCATGCTGCGTCCACTTTCATGGTCCACAAGCCGCGCTGATCGGTGAACAAGAATGGCGCATTACTCTGTGGGTTGTCCTTGCTAGCCTTGCCAGGCGTGCCGATGAATGACACGATGATCGTTTCGCCCGGCTCAAAACGTTCGGCCGAGCCGCCGGTATTATGGAAGATCTCAACACCCAAGCGAGCGTCCAGGTCGAAATCGCTGAATTGGATTGCAGCGCCCATAGCGTCTCTGCCGAGCGGCACGCCGGCGTTTACGGCGACGATGGGATGGGTCTCGCGCGCACCTGCTTCGTTAAGAAAGCTGAGGTATACGGCGCGCCCAGCGCCTTGATCGCCGACAAACGCGACCACGCTGCCGTCGTCGGAAATGCCAGGGCGAATGCCGACCTCGGCCCAGCCCGCCGAGGTGGATGCCAGCGTATCGGAAGTGTCCACGCCGGTGATGTCGAACAGTTCGAGCGTCGTCGCTCCGTCTTGTCGATTAGAAACGACGACCTTGTCGCCATCAGCGGCGCGCATGCGAAAAAACGCCGCAGGTGGCAGCCCGTACTCCACAACTTCCGTGAAGAAACTGACGATGTCCCGGCGATCTACGAAGCTGCCGCTTAAGTGGATTTCCCAGAACGACGGATCGGGCGGCAATGGGCTTTCTAGGCCGGCCAAGACGACCTGGCCGTCATTCGTGATGCCCGTAAAGTTCGACATCCCGTCGAAGTGGGTCGTGTCGAGCCTTGGCGCGGACGAACGCCCAATGGTCGTAGAGTTGCCAGGATCGGCGCTATCCCAAATCCGCGCCAGACGCTGGCCACTAATGCCGTCAATCGCGGCGACCAGGCCCGAATCGTTGATCTGGATCTCGCTGCCGTAGGTTCGTGTGCTGCTGGGGCTGGAAAACGTAACGATCGCCGGTGCACTGGTTCCGCTGGCAACGTAGACGCTTTGGCCATCGGCGCTATTGGCTACGAAGGCGACTTGGCCCTGCTCGTTGATCGAAGCGCTGGACGCGATGCTCTGCAGGCCAGTGCCCGTTTGG
Source organism: Pirellulales bacterium (assembly GCA_020847515.1). Classification (GTDB taxonomy): domain Bacteria; phylum Planctomycetota; class Planctomycetia; order Pirellulales; family Lacipirellulaceae; genus Lacipirellula. The sequence continues at coordinate 2,987 of JADLBW010000164.1, forward strand.
GCGATGATGGAATAGTCGTAATATGCCGATAACGTCAGCCTAAGTTCCAGCGCTTCCACCGCCAGGCTGCGATAAGCGCACGCCGACCGACCAGCGCCGATGCGAATGGGCATGTGTCACCTCAGATAAGAGTCCTGGACGACGGCAAGAAAAGCTTCACGCCGCAATCGGCGCGAACCGGCGCCAATATAGCAGCGCAGACGACGCGGCTGAAAAATAATCTACGAATTCCGGCAAACCGGCGATGTTACCTAAGAGCCTATCCAAGTACTGAACTAATAGCCACTCATCTCCGTACTGGAGAGCAAGGATGCCTTGTCTCTCTTGTCACGGAGGTGTTCGTTGTCCGAGGAATCGTCGTCAAAGTTTCACGAAGT
>JADLBW010000165.1 GCA_020847515.1 Pirellulales bacterium
ACTTCGTGAAACTTTGACGACGATTCCTCGGACAACGAACACCTCCGTGACAAGAGAGACAAGGCATCCTTGCTCTCCAGTACGGAGATGAGTGGCTATTAGTTCAGTACTTGGATAGGCTCTTAGGATAGGGATCGACGTTGACTTCAAAGCCTGCCTGCCGCAAACGGTCAGCCCCGTAGCCCCGTAGGATGGGTCGCCGTCTTCGGCAACCCATCGAACTCCTGCACCAATGTCGAAGGCTGCGCGAGCCGTTTCGCCAACGCATTACGTCGCGCCCGGCGCCCGCAAGCGTCTAGATTCGGCTATCACCGCAGCTTGCCCACCGGCCGATGGGTTGCCGTTCCGCGGCAACCCATCCTACTTGCTCATTTGCGGCGGAAACAGCGGAAACAGTCGACGAACGTTTCTGAAACAAACCGGCCGGGCAACAGGACGACGGCGAAGAAAATGAGCATTCGATTCATGTCATCCGAAAAGCGAAAAGGATGATCTAGCAACCCGCCTAACCACCCAATGTTGGACATATCCGGCTTCGGATGCACATGGTAACTGATGGTCAAGTAGACGAGCGTCCCAGCCAGGATCGCCAACAGTCCCTGCGGGTCTCGGATTTGCCAAACGCTGAGTACGAGATAACCCCAACCGCCGACCAGTGCCGTTGCCAATATCCGAGCGAACAGCACTTCAACTTTGAACCGCTTCGGTCGTCGGCGACGTCGATACTCGATCGACCCGATCGGACCTGGATTGTGCGCTTCGCCCAGCCATTCGAAGAGGCCCATCCATCCATTCTCCGCATCGGCGTTTTTCTTGCTATTCACCTGCTTGCTGCAGTCACGTAGCAACCCGTCAAATTCGCTATCGTCGAGGGGACCGCCCCGCGCGGCGAACCGACCTACCACGCTGCTCCTGGCGCTCACTGCCATCTTAAAGAACATTAGCAATTGGCCGCGCGATCCTCTACGCTTGTCTTCCAAGCAGCATCAGCTCTTTGACATCCCGCCATGCGCCTGCCCTCGATCGCCCCTTTGCGCTACCGCTGCGCGCCCGCCTCGCCATAACACGCGTATTGAGCTTGGGCTCTCGCGCCGGTCGCCCCAACTCTCGCCGCTCGCGCGTCGCTCGCGACAGCCTACGAATTCTGTCGCCGCCTCAGCGACAAACGTCTTCGCAAGACGCCCACAAACCGTTGCTGGAAAAGCCTTTAGAATTCTGTCGCCAAAAATGCGCTCGCCGATTTATGTCACGTACCGCCTGCGACAATTTCACGGCGCCCACCGCCGTCGGGCCGCTGCATCGCATCGACCGACTACTCCGGCCACCGCAGATGTTTCGCCAAAAACTCAAACGTCCCCTCGCCGTTGATCGTGTGCGGCCCATTAAAAAACTCGATCTCGGCCCGCGCGCCCGCGTCCAGCCGGTCGTAGTGCCGCCGGACCTTGGCGAACTCGGCCGCTACCCACTCGTCGGGCGCCACGCCGTCGTCGTGGCCCCGCTCGACCATGAACGGCCGCGGGGCCAGCAGGCTCGCCAGCTCGGCGTATGAGGCCAGGTGGGCCATGTTCCACTCGGGCATTTCGTATTCGGGCGTGAAGACATAGCTGTACTGGTCCTCGACGCTGGTCATCTTGCGGATCCAGTCGTTGAAGTCGCCCGAACAAATGCACGCGGCGTACCGCGGGCGCACGAGCGGCGGCACGCGCATCGCCGTCTTGCCGCCGTAGGAGAGGCCGTAGAAGGCGATCCGCTTGCGGTCGACGTTCGGCAGCGTCGCCAGCCAGTCGAGCGTTCGCTCGTGCTGGCGGATGATGTAGCTGAACAGCGACAGCCCCAGCGGATTGGACTGCCGCTGCAGCACGCGGAACCGGTCGCCGCCGCGATAAGGATTCTGCGGCGCGTAGACGATGTATCCCCGCCGCGCCAGCTCGTGGGCGAACGCCTTGTAATAGGGATAGCCGTCCCCAGTTCGCGCGATCGTATCGAGCGGCACGCCCTCCAGCCCATGCTGGCAGACGACCGCCGGCCGCCGTTCGTCCGCCGCCATCCCCTTGGGCACGAGCAGAATGCCCGCCGCGATCACGTCCGGGTAGACGTCGATCACGGTCTCGTAGCCGACGTACGCCTGGTCGTCGATGATCGGCCGGGTGCGAACGTTGGGCGGGACGGTCGGCTCGGGAAGCTTGCCGATCATTTGCGCCCAGATCCGCTCGCGCAAGGCCTCAGTCGACGCGGTCCAGTCTTTCGTGCTGCGGCGATCGGCCGTGGACCACAGCTCGTCGCGAACCGCCGCGCTGCGGCGGGCGAGCCGCTGGCAGTAGTCGGTAAGCTCGCGGACCTGGCGAGCTTGCCGCTCCGACGGGTCCGCCCTGGTCGCGCTGGCAGTCGGGGTGAAGCCGGCGGCCTTTGCTGGCTGTTCTCTCGGCACTTGCAGCTCCGTCAACAAGGCTGCCAGGGCCTCAGCCGAGCCTCCCGGACCGGCGCCGTTATCGCTCACGACCAGCGAGAGCCGCGCCTCGGCGTCCGCACGCGCGAAGTACTTCTGCGCCCGCGTGAACTCCCGCTGCACGTCGTCGAGCCGGCAATCAGCGATGCGACCGGGGGCGGCGCATGCCCGGCGTCCGTCCCGAGCCGGCGGCGGCCCGGCAACTTGAGGCGCCGAACAGGCCTCGACGATCAGCGCCCGCGGCGCGACCAGCGCCGCGACTTCCGCGTCGCCCAACTCCTTCAATTGGCCCCACAGGTTGCGATAGATCGGCTCCCGCCAGGCGCCGCTGCGCGATTGGAAGTACCCGCACGCCACCGCGGCGTCGATCCGCGGGTCGAGCGCGGCGGCGTACAACGAGAGCAGCCCCCCTTCGCCGACGCCCACCACGCCGACCGGCAATTCCGCGCCCTGTTCGGCGTCGAGCCGTGCGAACTCGTCGATCGCCGCCTGGATCTTCTCGACCTCGAAGCCGATGATGTGCCGGCCCAGCGGAAAGGCCTGCCGGTAGACGAACTCGCGATGCGGCAGGTTGGTGTAGGCGACCAGCGGACTGCCGGAATGCTCGTCCTCGCGGCTGACCAGCACAGGCACGAGCACCTGGATGCCCGCTGCGGCCAGCAAGCCGGCAATCGGCCGGCGCCCTTGCGGCTGGCCCGCGAGCCCGACAAACTCCTCCGGCGTCCAGTCGGCGTCGGGAATGGCGATCGCGCGGGCCGCCGTCCGCTCGCGCGGCTGGAGAAGAAGGCCTTCCCCGTACACGCCCTCCAGCACGGGCCAGCGGACCGCGTACACGTCGATCCCTGCATCCGCCGAGCGGGCCACTACGCCGTCGCCCCCCGCGCGGGCGACGATCTCAAAACCGTCGGCGGCGACGCGTTCGTCGACGGCCCCGATCATCGCGCGGAACCGCTCCCGGCGTTCGTCCATCGTCTTGCGATCGCCGTCGGCCGATTGGTTGCCGGTTTTCCAAGCGGCGTCGCGAGCCTGCTCCGACTCGGCCAGCGCTCGAACGGCGAAGCGGCCGATCCCGTCGACCATCGCCTCGTCCAGCGGCTGGCTGATCGTAAGCTCCCTCGTCCCGGCCAGCGGCGCCCGACTCGACTGAGCGTGACAGTGCTGAAACGCGGCGATCAACGCGGCGATCAACACGGCGGCGCCCAGCGACCTCATCGAAGTCGATTTCGGCATCGCCTAGACCTTCTCTGGAACGACCCACGGCGCCCGGTACTCGCGCCGCAGCATGCCGTTGGCCTCGTCGTCGCCCGCCAGCGTCTCGCTCTGGGAATCGACCAGCAGCTTCCGGCCGCCCAGGCGGTAGCTGATGTTCGCCAGTTGGCACAACAGGGTGCTGCGGTGGCCCTCTTCGACGTCGGCGCTGGGCCGCTGGCGGCTGCGCACGCAGGCGAGGAAGTTATCGAAATGGACGTCGTCGGGGAACGGGCCGTTCCCTTCAGCGGCAATGACCGGCTGACGATCCTTCGGTCGATCGAACACCTGCCAGCCGCAGCCGTGCCGGCCGACGACCATCAGGGCCTCGCTGCCGTAGATCTCGATCCGCTCGGCGTTCTGCGGCCAATACGGAAACCTATCGCTGTCCCGCAGCGCCTGGTCGCTCTTGAGCATGTAGGGAGTGTACAGCGTGAGCTCGAAGAGCATCACCAGATCGTCGAACTGGAAAACCGCTACCTGCGTGTCGGGCGACTCGCAGACGCCCGGCTCGGCAAATCGTCCGCCGGTCGAATAGACGCTGTTGGGGTACGTCTTGCCCACGAGCCACCGCGCCAGGTCGATCTGGTGGACGCCGTCGTTGATGATGTCGCCGCCCGAAAACCGCCAGAAGTGGTTCCAGCGGCGGTGATAGTTTTCGTTGTAACGCGACTCGGGGGCCGGGCCGGTCCACATGTCCCAATCGAGGCCTGTCGGCGTCGGCCGCTCGGGCGCGGCAGGAAAGTTCGGCCACGACTTCTGGTTGAAGACCCGCACCAGGTGGATGCCGCCCAGCTTGCCGGAATCGATGTACGCTTTGGCCGCGATGTTGTAAGGGGCGCTGCGGTTCTGCGTGCCTACCTGCACGATGCGCTCGTAGCGTCGGGCGGCCTCCACCATCCGCCGCCCCTCCCACGGAGAATGGCTGACCGGCTTCTCGACATAGACGTCCTTATTTGCCTGGCAGCCCCACACCGTCGCCAGCGCGTGCCAGTGATCGGGAGTGGCAACGACGAGGGCGTCGACGTTCGCATCGTCTAGTGCGCGGCGAAAGTCGCCGACCGCTTCCGGGCGGCGGCCTTGAAGCTGCTCGACGTCGCTGGTGCAGGCCGGAAGCAGCGACTCGTCGACGTCGCACAGGTACGCGATCTCGCAGTCGGCCCGGGCCGCGAATTTGCGGGCGAGGTACCCGCCGCGACCATGCAGCCCCACGACGGCGAGCCGGACTCGTTCGCTGGCCGCGGCGGCCGGCGGGGTTTGAGCCAAAGCGGTCTGGGCGAGCATGGCGGCGCCGGCGGCGCTGAGCGTCGCCTTCGAAGCGGCGGTCATGAAGTCGCGCCGATCGACGGAATTGGTAATCATGGAAGGCGGACCCGAAGGATTCAAGTTAGACGCCTTGGGCCGCCCATGAGTTGAGCGACGGGGCCAACGTTCAAGATCGACGCGCCTTGAGGGTGAAGAGGGCTTGAGGGGAAAAGGGATCGATGAGCGCAAATCATCCTAACGATCCGGCTAGCGCCCAGCAACGCTACGTACTGCTGATGCAGGCCGATCGGCTTTTCAAAGCCTGGCAGAATCAAAGCGGCGGAACGGCCGGCTCAGCCGCCGCCGTGCCGCAGCCTAAATCGCTCGGCGTCGCAGCCTGGGCCGCGGCATTGGGCTGCCCACCGCGGAAGCAGAGTCGCCTGAACCGATGGTGTCCGAACGCTGATTGCGTGCCGCCCGCAGTAGTGATGCGTGCCGCGCACGAACGGGGTTGTGCGTATTATGCCGGCTGCCCACAGGTCCAGTAGCGGCCAGAATAATCGCTTTCGCGTCTGGCAGTCCGCTAAGAGACATCAGCCAAACGGCCCTAAAGATTCCATCCGTCGGCACTCGCGAGACAGAATATGGCGACCGGGTTCCCCGCGCTCAAATCTCGTAGTAAAATCGCTTGCATGACGGGCCGCTCGGCAACCAAGAGCGCCGCCCGTTTGCCTTGCGTGCCTTGCGACCCGGCCCCCGGGGCTGCGGCGACCCGCCTCAGGGCGGCGCGCCGCGCACGAAGCCCGGCCGCGCCGGCTCCATCGACGGCCCCCTTGGCCGATCGGGACAGGTAGCTCAGTTGGTAGAGCAATGGACTGAAAATCCATGTGTCGGCGGTTCGATCCCGCCCCTGTCCACTGTGTTAATCTATTCGAGGACTTGTCTTTACGGCTCGATTCGGCTGCCGGCTTAAAGTGGCGGCGTCGCCGCTGGTTAGGGATATAGTACGCATGCCGTTCTAGCGATGGGCGTCAGCTAGCCGGCGCTCGGATTGGAAACATCGCCAGAGCTTGCTGCTGCACTTCCTGCGGCAGGCTCCAGTCAACTTTGCGGACTCTTCGAGGGGCGATGACGCAGGTTCTTGCCTTCCGTCGCAGGCGGTTGTCAGCACGGGAATCACTCGCTCGGCCCACTGATGGTGCGGAGACGGCGATCGATCGAGGGTCGCGCCGTCGCGGCGGTTGGCTCAGCTCTTTTTCACTTATCTCATGGGAGCAAATTCGATGCGTTTTTGTTGGGGACTCATCGCGCTTGTAGCCGCCGCGGGCCAGCAAGCCATGGTGGCTGCCGAGCCAGGTGCGACGCTGACGCCGCTCGACCAGTACGTACAGGCGGCTGATCCAGCCTACAAATGGGAGACCGTCAAGACCATTGACGGCGGCGGTTCTAAGACGACGGTGATCAAGCTCACGTCGCAGAAGTGGCGGACGGAGAAGGACGTCGACCGGCCCGTGTGGGAGCACTGGCTGACGGTCGTCAAACCGGCGGAAACGAAGACCAACAAGGCGTTCCTCATCATCAGCGGCGGCAGCAACGGCCGGCCCGCCCCCGACGGGGCCGACATGGTGGTTTCGCGCATCGCCGAGGCGACCGGCAGCATCGTGGCGGAGTTGAAGAACATTCCCAACGAGCCGCTCATCTTTCACGGCGACGGCGTGCCGCGGAAAGAGGATGACTTGATCGGCTATGGCTGGAACCAGTTTCTCGAAACCGGCGACGCGACCTGGCTGCCGAGGCTGCCGATGGTCAAAAGCGGGGCCCGGGCGATGGATTGCCTGCAGGAGTGGTCCGCCCAGGAGGGGGCGAAGATCGAGAAGTTCGTCGTCGCCGGGGCCTCGAAACGCGGCTGGACGACGTGGATGATTGCAGCGGTCGACCCGCGCGTCGAGGCAATCGCGCCGATCGTTATCGACGTGCTCAACGTCGGCGAGTCGATGCGACACCATGCGGCGGTGTACGGGTTCTGGGCCAAGGCCGTCGGCAATTACTATCAGCACAACATCCTGCAACGGCCGACGCACCCGCGAATGCCTGAGCTGTACGCCATTGAGGATCCGTTCAACTACCTCGATCGGCTCGCGATGCCGAAGTACGTCATCAACGGCAGCGGCGATCAGTTCTTCGTGCCGGATTCGTCGCAGTTCTATTACGACAAGCTGCAAGGCGAAAAGCACCTGCGCTATGTTCCCAACACGGACCATGGCGTGGAAAGCAACATCACGGCCGTTACCAGCTTGATGGCCTTCTACCAGATGTTGCTCGCCGACAGGGCGCGGCCGGTGCTGACGTGGAAGTTCGACAACGACGGCTCGATCCGCGTGCACAGCGACGTGCCGCCGCAGCAAGTCCTCTTGTGGCAGGCGACCAATCCGGCGGCCCGCGACTTCCGCGTAGCGACGATTGGCAAGGCCTATCGCAGCAGCGAACTGACCGCGCAGCCGGACGGCTCGTGGGTCGCCAAACTCTCGCCCCCAGCGAAAGGATGGACGGCGGCCTTCGTAGAGGCGTCGTACGACTCCGGCGGCCCGTTTCCCTTCATTCAATCGACCTCCGTGCGGGTGTTGCCCGATACGCGGCCCTTTGAAGGGGTCGATCTCGCGACGCTCGAGTACGAGGGAAACATCCAGCCGGCGGCGGGAACGTCGGGCGGGCAGTGAGGGCCGTTCACAGTAAGCCGTTCCGCGGCGCATCCATGGATGCGCCGCGGCGATCGGCTTACTCCTGGCGTAGTGTCGTCGAGAGGTTGTATTCAAGGGGGCCGTCGCTGAAGGTGGCTTCGCCGAAGACGGCGACGTAGCCCTTTTCAGGCTTTTCGGCGACGCCCGCATACTCGTCGCCCGGCTCGGCGGCGTCGCCGCCGGCGCTTTCGCGCTTCAGTTCCGTCGCGGTCCACTTGGCGTTGCGGAAGTCGCGAGTATCGGACGTCGCGACCCAGAGGCGCACGGAGTCGGGCTGCGGCTGGCCGTCGATCACTAGCCGCAATTCGTTGCCGGAGTCCTCGTAGCGCCAATTGAGCTTCGGCATCGGGCGTCCGTCGGCGACATGCCGGGCAAAGGCGGCCAGCGTCGTGAGAGCGCCCTCGCGACCGCCGTCGAGGCCGTGCCCGGCGTTGGGGACGTAGCGAATCCGCTTTTCGCCGACAAGATCGTCCCAGTACAGGCTCAGGGCGTCGACCGTCCAGTAGCGATCGTTCGTGCCGTTGATAATCAGCTTGGGCAGCGTCAACTGCGCACGGTACGTATACGGATCGACCCACCGCCACAGCGGCACGTCGGGTTGCTTCTCCATCACCTCGACCAGGCCTTTGCTGGTGTAGTCGGCGATCTGCTCGCTGAACTCGCCCCAGCATTCGAGCTGATGCTTCATCTGGGGAGCGAAGTTGAGCGTGTCGATCACAATCGGGGCGATGCCGGCGACGCGGTCGTCCGCTACGGCGGTGAGCCAGGTCGTCCAGCCCCGCTTCGATCCGCCGGTCACGACGAACTGGCGTACCGAGACGTCGTACTGCTCGCGCCCGAACTGCTGCACGGCGTCCATAGCCTTAACCGCGCTTTTCACCATCGGAAACAGCAGCGGCCAGGTGGCGTCGCGGGACTTCAGGTAGCGGAGAAACGTTTCGGTGATGAGATCGTCTTCGACCCGGTCGCCCAACAGCGGCTGATTGGGCACCTGATGGAGAAAGGCGACCGGCAGCGCCGCCTGTTGCGATAGCCTGACGCCGGTGGCGACGTCCTCGGGGCCGGGCTGCCCGCCGATCTTGCCGCCGGTGATGAACAGCAGCACGGTGTCTTCATGGCGGATGTTTTCCGGCACGTAGATGTACAGCGCGTGGCGCCAGGTAATATCGTGCCAGGTTTGCGAAGTGAGCTCGAGCTTATGGATCGTGCAGCCGTCGCTACGCTCGACGCCAAGCACCTTGTAGCCATAGGAGTCGTCTTTAGCGTCGACATATTTCTGCAGTGCATCGGGTGGGGCCGCGGCGGCCGGCTCCTTCGCCGCGAGAACCCGCGGAGAAACAAGGACTGAAAAGGCGAGCAGCAGTGCTCCGATTCGCATGGCAAATCTCCCGGATGGCGAATGCAGGACGTGCGGTAAAGAAGGAATCGCAGGGCGACAGACGAATCTTAATTGGCGGAAGCGCCGCCGCCCATAGCGGCGCGGATTTTCGAGGCGGCTTCGCCGGCGTTTTTCCGGACGATATCGGCCTTGTCCGAAGCGGCTAGTTGATCCAGCTTCGGCAGCGCCGCCTCGGCTTGGACGCCCAAATTGCCAAGGTTGATTGCCGAGGCCGCCCGAATCCGCGCATCCGCATCGCTTAAGCTTTCGATCTGGACTTGGGGATCGAACCAGGGCGACTTGGCCAGATCGACCGGCCCTGCCTGCGGCTGCTGCCGACAGCCAATGGCTGCTAGCACGATCAGGGAGGCCGACCATGCAGCGCATCTCGCCGCGGCCCGGCTAGTGCGTGCGTTATGTAGCGAAGCGCGCATGATATCTACCGGAAAGGCGCCACGGTTGACGTGAAAATCTGGCGGCGATGAGCGCTCCGCTGAAATTGCAGAAATCAATTCTTTCGTCGGACTATTCCGTGACGACCTCATCCCCGGCGATCGTCGAGCGTGCGCGGTAGGCGGCCATGTCGATCGATTCGTTGATGAACCGAACCGAGGCGTCGGCCAGAACGAAATTTGCTCCGCCGGGGTGATCGCTGCGGTAATTGCTGACCGAGTGCTTTCCCCCTTCGTAACTCGCCTTGCAGTAGTGCGCAGAGGAGCCCGATTTGAATTGCACGAAGTCGCCCAAATACTGAGACATGTCCAGGAACGTATCGGTGACCGGAAACTTGTTGATCGGCTCGATGGTCCCTCCGTAGGCCCCTGTCCGCGGTCCCAACGCTCGGTAAAAGCTGGTGCTATTGGGCTCGCCGATAATCCATCCCATTTCGGCCGTGGGCAAGTCGCCCCGCGGTCCGGTTTGCAGGTCGGATTGCTGACAGTTGGCGAGGTGGCAGACCTTCCAGTGCGGATCGCCGCTGGCGTCTCCGATCGCCAGCGTGTTGCTAGTGCCGTCGGTGATCTGCTTGATCGAAGCGCCCCAGGCGATGTTAAAAATGCCCTGCGCGGCTGGCGGAATCGTGCCCGGCTTAACTCCTTCGCGGGCGCAGAACGCGTCGGTGTATCCCATGCAGAAGGCGTATTCGCTAATGCCGAAGACGTTCGGGTCGACGACGCCCTCCAAGTCGGTGATGGGATTGGGAGCACTGGAGGAAGGGCAGCGGAAGATGGGTATCACCGTTGAGGCGACGCCCGGCCGTTGATTCTCCCAGGGCTGCGTATGATCGTAAAGGTTGGCCAGGGCAGTTTGTTCAAAGTACGGCAGCAGCAGGCAATTGGCGTTGGCGTACACCTGCGTCAGCGAGCT
>JADLBW010000166.1 GCA_020847515.1 Pirellulales bacterium
GCTCGACATCGGCTTCGTCCGATCGCAGACGGAGATCGCGCTGTTGGAGCTGTACGGCGACTACCCGCGCGGCCATCTCAGCCGCTATACGGCGATTTACTCGTCGCTGTCCTCGAGTTACGACCTCGAATTCGACGGGAATACGGCCGTTGCAACGCCGTTTCCCGTGACAGAGGAGGAAGATCCGCGATCCGCCGGACTGCTCGACTCGCTGACGACCGTCGCCTTCGAGAAGAACGAAAAGCCGCGGCTCCGCGGCATGGAGGTTGCGTCGGCGTCGACGCAGATGGTTCATAGCGAGCAAATGGCGGAGCTGGCGGGGCCGATACGGCTCTTCCCGGCCGGCACTAACCAGAGCCTGCTGCAACTGAAGAATGAATGCGGCTATGATCTGTCGGACGCCGTGGTGATCCATCGCCGTGCCAGTCGCGATGGAAAGGATCGACTTCGCGGCTGTTGGTTGGGGCTGGTCCGCAAGGGCGCGTCGGTCATGTTGCGGTGGAGCGACGTCAGCCTCCCGGGGAAAGGTCTTCCCTATGCCGAAGAGCGCCGGCGAGCGGCTCAAACGGATTACCACGCTCGGCTTAACGTCGATCCGCTTCTGAGACTGGCGTTTCGCTTTCCCGACGCGGACGATCCGCTGCATGGCATGCGCGACGAATACCGGTTGATAGCGCGGATCGACGACTGGTTGCCAGGCGCAGCGGCCTCGCCGACTGCGTCTCAGCGCGCGGGGGCGACGGTGGTGCTGGGGCGGCTGAGGCTGGCGGACGCCCCTTTTCCGGAGGTTGATGCGAACAGCCCGTCGGATGTGACCGACGACAAGTCGCGCAACGCCTACGATGAAGAACTGGAGGCGGCGTCCTCGCCTTGACGACGCCGCACGGGCGGCTTCATTGATATGATCGAGCTGAAGCACTTTGGAAAGCGATATGGCGATTTCACGGCCGTCGAGAATCTCAATCTGAAGATTGAGGCCGGCGAGATGTTCGGGTTCATCGGACCCAACGGCGCCGGCAAGAGCACGACGATCCGTTTTCTCGCTACGCTGCTCAAGGCCACGCACGGCGAAGGGATCGTCAACGGTCACAGCGTGACGGGCGATCCGATTGCCGTGCGGCGCAGCGTGGGGTACATGCCGGATAATTTCGGCGTCTACGACGGCATGAAGGTGTGGGAGTTCCTCGATTTTTTTGCGGTGGCTTACCAAGTGCCGCGGGCGCGCCGCAAGGCGGTGCTTTCCGACGTGCTGGAGCTGCTCGACCTGACCCACAAGCGCGACGACTTCGTCAACGGGCTGTCGCGAGGCATGAAGCAGCGGCTCTGTCTGGCCAAGACGCTGGTCCACGATCCGCCGGTGCTGATCCTCGACGAGCCGTCCAGCGGCCTCGACCCGCGGGCGCGACTGGAGGTGAAGGCCCTCTTGAAGGAGCTGCGGCGGATGGGCAAGACGATTCTGATTTCCAGCCACATCCTCACCGAGCTGGCCGACTGCTGCACGTCGATCGGCATCATTGAGCGGGGGCAGTTGCTGTTGCACGGCCCGATCGAGCAGGTATATCGGCAGATCCAGCGCAACCGCACGCTGGAGGTCCGCTTCGCCGGCGATCCTCAGGCGGGCGTCAGTCTCATCCGCAGCGATCCGCGGGTGCGGCAGGTGATCGAAGACACGCGAAGTTGCACCGTCGAGCTCGAGGGAGGCGACGCCGACGTGCAACGCCTGCTGAGGCAGCTATCGAACGCCGACTGCGGGTTGATCTCGTTCGCCGATAAAGAGCCGACGCTGGAAGACGTATTTATGATGGTTACCAAGGGGCTGGTGACGTGAGTTTGCAGGCGACTTCCGCACGATGAGAACCGTGCGACGATTCCCGAGACGCCGACAGTGCCGGCAGCAGCGGGCGTCAAGCGGTTAACGGCGGCTGCTCGCCTTGCAGGGCTTCGACGAGTTGCAGGGCCTGGGCTTCATCATCTCGCCGAGGAACAATTGCAGCTCGCAGCCGCAGGCGTCGAATGACGCCCCGTTCCATGAAGCACTCGTCGAAGCGCCATGGAGCGCTGGAGAGCTCGTTGCTCACGAGAACATGGTGTGGCGCCTGAAAATCGCCGGGAAGCGTGGCCTCGATGTAACTCCAGTCATGGCCCGCGCGATAGATGACGTAGTCGTTGCGGGCGATCGTTTCGGAAGTGCGCAGGGCCGAGGCCACGGCGATGGACGGGTACGCTTCCCAAAGCCGCGTTTGGATGGAGAGGATGACCTCCAAGGCCGCGGCCTGGCGGCCTTCGGAGGGAAGCAGCCGCAGGTAGAGTTGCAGCCAGTACGGCTCGCCGCACGGCTCCCGATACATGACTACGAGGTCCGACCCACGAACATAGGGCTCTTCCGGTGCAATCCTGGAGCTGCTGGCGTCATGTGCGGATAGGTCAGCGGCGCGGGGCCAGATGCTCAACAGCTTGCCAGCTAGTGCGGGTTCGCCGGGCGTCTTCAGGCTATGGAGGCCCAAGTGGGGCCGGCTCAGATCCAGCTCGGCTAATAAGGCGCCGCAAGCGACGTTGGCATGCGTACCCTGCAGTAACCACTGACCGCCGCCCGCCATCAGTAAAACCTCGACCTGCGATCAACCGTCTGACGGAGTTCGGTGGCGGGTCAGTTTGCTTAACTTTGCTTAACGAAGCGTAGGAATCGTCTCACGGAGCGAGATGACTACAGAGCTGACCCACTATGCTGCGCTGGACTACGCGGATGCAGCCAATAAAAAACCCCGCCGTTCACCGAGGTGAAGCGACGGGGCCGGAACAGAGAAGAGGCCAGAAATCTGCGTGGGGGGATAAAAAGAATCAGTCAATTGCCTACCGCAGTCTTGCGATCGGTAATGCTGACAGACTCCTGGGCCGCCATCTCACCGTTCACCCGTGATCATACTCATTTTTGGACCCATGTCCAGCTTTTGTTCGATATCTTGGCGAGAAAGTTTTGGCGGCGGCGGCGGAGCATTTGTCAGAATTCGTCGCTACTTGTTAAGCGGCAAAGTTTTGCGCCTGATTAGCTTGCCCAGGCGGGCGGGTTTGCCAAAATGTTTCCTATGACGCCTACGCCGCCAGAGTTGCTCAAAGTTTGCGAAGAAGCGGCCCGCGCCGGGGCCGAGGAGCTGTTGAGTTGGCGCGGCCGGTTTCAGTGGCGGCAGAAGGCGCCGCGCGACGTGGTGACCGACGCTGACCTCGCCTCGGAGCAGGCTATTCGGCAGGTCGTTGCGGCGCGATTCCCGGACCACGGCATTCTCGCGGAAGAAGCGCCCCATCCTGACCAGTTGCAGCGACCCTATTGCTGGATCGCTGACCCCCTGGACGGCACGGCCAACTACGCCCATCGCCTGCCGTGTTACGCCGTCTCGATCGCCGTGGCGCATCAAGGGAAATTGCTGGCGGGAGTGGTCCTCGATCCTGAGCGGGATGAGTGCTTTTCGGCGCATGTCGGCGACGGCGCCCGGCTCGACGGGGAGTTATTGAGCCCCAGTGGGATCGAAACTATGGACGAGGCCCTGGCTGCGATCAGCTTTCCGGCCCAATTACAGGAGGATTCGGCCGATTTGCAGGCGTTTTTGCGGGCGGCGTTTTGCTGCCAGGCGATTCGGCGAACCGGGTCGGCGGCCTTGAATCTGGCCTATGTCGCTTGCGGACGTCTGGACGCCCATTGGGCGCACGAGATCCACGTATGGGACGCAGCCGCCGGAATCCTGCTGATTCAGCAGGCCGGCGGCGTTGCAACCGGGGCAAACGGGCGACCGTTCGATCTGACCAAGCCCGACTATCTGACGGCGGCCACGCCCGCCTTGCACCGGGCGTTACTGCCGCTGGTGGCTCGCTAGACGCAACGGCGGCTGTGTTTTTGGGCCGGATTGTGGCCGCCTGTCGTGCGGATTGCGGTTTTCAGTAAACGCTTTAGGGACCGGCGTTTGGTGCCTACAATGGAGGCTGTCCGCTTGTCTCCTCTGGGCGCCGTGAACTTCCGATGGCGTCGTCGGCCGGAACTGCCAGCCCGTTTCTTTCGTACAAGATTCGGTCGCTCGTCCTTGAAGTTTGCGCAATTTGCCGTGTCGTTGTATCGAAAACCTGCGGCCGCATTGACGCTGGCCTTTGGACTGCTAGGCGGCGTCGCTCATGCGCAGCCGGCGACCTCGCCTAGCGAATCGCCGCCGGAGGGCGCGGCGGCGTCGACCGCTAGCGTGCCGGTCGTCGAGCCGGACGCGGCCGCATCCGGGCCGGATGTGTACCTGCTGCCGGACGATTCGGGGAAGCTGCGCCGCGTATTAGGCTACCGCTATGAAGACTTCCTTGAGGCCTGGCAAGCGACCGGGGCCGGTTCAGGCGAAGCGGCGCCGCCGGCGTTTGCGCTCAGCAAGGTTTCGGTCGACGGCGACATAAGCGCCGACAGCGATCCAAGCGCCTCGGTAACCGTTCGGGTTACTGTTGCGCTGCACTCATCGGGCTGGGTCGAGGCGCCGCTCGAACTGGGGTCGCTAATCGTCGAGAGCGTCCAGATCGAGGGTGGCGGCGAGCAGGACTTCATCCGCTTCGATCCCGATCAGGCAGGCTACAGCGCCTGGCTGAAAGGCCAGCCGGGCGAGAACCGCACGGTCGTGTTGTCGGGCCGGTTGGTCCTGCAACGCCAAGGCGACGTCAGGCGACTGGCGTTCAATCTGCCTGCGGCTGCTGCGTCGGAACTGACGCTGCGGGCGTCGAGCGCGCCGGTGGTCGAATCTCCGGAAGGGCTGCTCATCTCGTCGGTCCCCGCTGAGGCTGGGCGGACGACGGTCCGAGTTCAAGGAATTAAGGGCCGGGTGGCGCTGCGTTGGGGCGAACCGGCGGCTGAGGCCCTCGACGACGGCGACGCCGCTTCGCTACAGGCCACGGTCGACACGATTGTGAACGTCGAGGCCGGTCGACTGTCGTATGAAGCGTTCCTCAGCCTCAGCGGGGCGGAGCCGATTGAGCGGGTGCGGCTGCGTCTGCCCCCGGGGGCGGCGGCGTCGCGTCCGCCGGATGCAGTCGACTATGAGATCGTACCCATTGCCAAAGCGGCGGGAGCTGAGGAGCAGCCGGTCGTCGAGTTGAAACTGGCACAGCCGGCCACAGCCGCGGCGCCACTGCGGCTGATCGTCGAGCAGGATACTGGGGCTCCGCGCGGCGCGGGGCTGCGCGCCGCGCCGATCGAGGTTCTCGGCGCGTTTCGCCAGCGAGGTTTTGCGGCGATGTGCGTGAGCGATCAACTGCACGCGCACTTTGCGTCGCAAGGTCGCGTCGAGCGGATTGCGCTAGCGGAGTTGCCGGAGGGGATGAAGGCCGGATCGCCGATGGCCGCCTTTTCCACCGCCGGGAGCAACTGGTACATCGACGTTCAGACACAGCCGAGACAGCGGCAGATACGCGTAACGCCGACTTATGATTTGCACCTCAGCGGGCAAGAGGCGCTCTTGGACGTGGCGCTGGACTATCAGATTTCCGGCGGCCGGACGTTTGAACTGCAGGTCGACTTAGAGGGGTGGGAGTTGACCGAGCAGCCGATCGAAGCGGGGGGGGCCGTCGATCTTGCTGAGCAGCATGTCTCCCCGGATGGGATACTTATCCTCCCGCTCAAGGAGGCCGGAGCAGAGCAATTGCGAGTCCGCTTCACGCTGCGTCGCAAGGCAGGACCGGGCGGCCAAAACCTTCCATTGCCGACGGCCAGCGGCGCCACGGCGCTGCCAGGTGCGCTGAACGTCTCCAGCGACGAAGGATGGCTAGCGAGCGTACAAATGGAGAATTCCCTCGGCATCGCGCCGCTGGAGGAACGAGCCGCGACGAGCGATACGGCCTTGGAGACGGCTGACCGCAACGGTCGCGGCGCCGTAAGCCAACGATTACAGACCTACCTGCCGGCGGTGACCGTCGCCGTCGACGTCAGTAAGCGCGCGCAGACGATCGAGACCGAATCGACCGTCCGCGTCTCGATCAGCACAGGGCGGCTGGACGTCGAGCAGCAGGTTCAATTCACGATATCTCATCAGCCGGCGTTGGAAATTGCGGCTAAAGTCCCCAACGACCTGCTCGCGAATGAAGGCCTGACGCTGTCGCTTAACGGCAAGCCTTTGACGAGCGCCGACGTTGAAATCCTGTCGCTGCCCGATGGAAAGACGGAGGCTGCGGCCCATCAGATGCGATTGGCGGCGCGGCTTGGGCGACCCACGCTGGGCCGCGTTACGCTGGGCATTCGGTCCGCGGTGCGGCTGACCGAGAGGCAGGCGGCGGGCAGCGACTCGATCGACGCATCGCTGGCGACCGTTCCCAGCGGCGGGTCGATGACGCTCATCGCAACTTCGTCGCTCGAGGACGTTGCGGCGGCGCTTTCCCGGGCGAGCGTCGCGGCTGGTTGGGTTGTGCTCGACCGTCCCGAGACCGCGCCCAGCGGCGCGCAGGCGGCTGCTCTTACCGCGATTGCCAACAAGCCGCTAAGCCACGTCGGCCTGGTATTGCAGCGCGCAGCGGCGACCGAACCTGAGCCAGTGCGCGTTATTGCGTCGTGGGCGCAGACATGGCTGGCGGGCAATATGCGGCAAGATCGGTTCGTCTACCGCATCGAAGCTCGCGGGGGGCATGTCGCGCTGCTGACGCCGGGAGAGTTCGGCAATCAGCCGCTGGAAGTGCTGGTGAACGGCCGCACCACGTCGATCGACGTTTCTCAGCCGGGGCGGATCGTCGTCAGTCTGCCGACTGGCGAGGCGGCCAAGCCGCATACGTTGGAACTGAGACGCCAGTCGCCGCAGCAGGTTGGTTCCTGGGGACGACTCCGCACGGCCCTGCCTCGCGTTGAAGGAAGCGACGGCGGCCGGCCCTTCTTCTGGCAGTTGATCGTGCCGCGCGAACTGACGGCGATCGGAGAGCCCGAAGGGATGAGTGCCGAATACCTGCTCGGTTGGCAGGGGATGCATTGGGGCCGCCAGCCGACGCAGTCGCAAGGCGACTTGGAGCGGTGGACGGGGGCCCAACAGGCTCCCTCGCCGCCGGGTTCGATGAATCAGTACCTGTACAGCGGTTTTGAACCGCCCTCGGACGTGCGGGTTTTGCTTGTACGGCGCTTGTGGGTTGTCATCGCGGCGGGATTAGGCGCGCTGGCCGTCGGGCTGCTGTGGCTACATACCAACGTGGGTCGCGCGCCGGCTTTCTGGGCGGCGATCTGCGTCGCGGCGGCGGGCCTGCTGCTGAGCTATCCCGAGGCGGCGGTGCTGCTGATTCAAGCGGCCGCCGTGGGAGTGGTCTTCACAATCGTCTCAGCATTGACGCAGTGGCTCCTGGCCGATGCGCGACAAGCGCCGGCTGCGCCGCCGCCGGCTAGCTCGGTGGCGAGCTTGGCAGCCACACAGCCGTGGTCGGCCGACGGCGGGGGTTCGGCGTCGCGCACCGCGGTCGCGGGCCTTCAATCGAGCGGGTCGCCGTCATGAAATGGATGAAACCCTCGTGGCGGCGCCTGCTTGCCTGGGCCGTGGTGTGGGCAGGGGCGAATATTTGGGCGAGCAGTGCGCGGTCGGAAGAAGCGGCGCCGATTGGACCGGTCCAGGGCCATTCCTCTGCCGCTGGGGGCTTCCGGCGGGTGTTCGTTCCTGTGGATCGTCCCGATCAATGGCCGACTGGAGGCCAGCACTATCTGCCTGTGGCGCGAGAAGAATTCGAGCGGCTTATCGATGCCGCCGAGGAGCGTCGCCAGTTGGGTGAGGCCGGAGGCGCTTACCTGAAAAGTGCACGCTACGCGGCAGAACTGAGCGACGGCGATGCGCTGCGGGGCCGCGCGACCCTGCAAGTGAATTCGGTAGACGACGAGCCCCGGGTTCTGCTCCTGGCGCCGCTGAACATTAGCGTAGCTAGTCCTCGATGGGCGGGGGCGGCCCTGGGGGAATCGCCAGTTGCGGTTGGCGCCTGGGCGCGGGATGGGAACCTCCGATACGGCGCGCTGGTGCGCCAGGACGGCGCGCTGGAGTTCGACTGGACTGCAGCGCCTATTGCTTCGACCGCCGCCGAGCTGGATTACGTGCTCAAATTGCCTGGTGCGACGGCCAGCCAACTGGAGCTTACGCTGCCAAGCGGCTTAACGCCGGTTATTGTTCCGGGCTACGTCGCGCAGGGCCGGGCTGAAGCGGGCGGAGCGAAGTCTCGATACGTCCTGCAGCTAGGTCCGGGGAACGAACATCGATTGAAGATCCGGCGGGGCGGTGCGCAGGTTGTCGATCCGGCGGCTCTGCCCTCGGTCGCCGTCTCGGAAGCTTATCAGATGCGGTTGGCTGGACTCGATTATGAAGCTGAACTGCGCGTCGATGCGAAGCAAGCCGCTGAAGAGATTTCGATCAAGATCTTGGGAGAGCTACAGATCACCGAGGTGCTGGTCGATCGCCGCGGCGCCAATTGGCGGCGAGATGCGGCTAGTCTGTCAACGATCCACATCGAGCTGCCAAAGTCGTCGCTGCCTGTGAACGTCGTCGTACGCGGCGCTGCGCCGACGGCGCTGGACAGAACCTGGCAATTGCCCACTATCGCTCCACGGGCGTGCTTCTGGACCGAAGGCACAAGCACCGTTTGGGTCGATCAGGACTTAGAGCTACAGCAGATCGAACCGAGCGGCGCGCAGTTAGTCAATTCGGTAGGGATTGGCGGATCGGAAGGGCGCGGGGAGGCTTACCGGCTGCAAAGCTGGTCCGAAGAGGCGGTCATTACCGTCGGCGTCGCCGCGCGGTCAGGCCGCATCGGCGCGCGAATAGGCACGACGGTTCAGCTTTTGGACCGCGAAGCGGCGGCTGCATCGCGCGCTCGAATATGGTCCGCGGGCGGTCGGCAGTTCCAATTGCGGGCCGTCCTGGCCCCAGATTGGACGTTAGAATCGGTCGAAGCCGAGGCGCCTGACGAGATCGTCGAATGGCACGTCGACGAGCCGGACGGGCAACGGCAATTGTTCATTCAGCTTCGCCGATCGCCGACGGCATCGAACCCGCTCCGATTGACCCTTACGGGTCGAAAGCCGATTCGGGGTTGGGCCCGCGCGGCGACGGTGGAGGAACTCAATTGGATTTCCTGGCCGGACGCCGACATCGCGGCGGCCCACCTTCTGGTGCGCGACCGCAACGGCGGCCAGGTGCTTCCCGAGCGGTTGGATGCGGCCGGGCTGATGGACGCGACAGCGCTTGCGGCCTCGAGTCGCGAACTGCTCGATCTTCCGGCACAGGGAGTGTTGTTGGACGTAGCGACGGCGGACGGGGCGTTGGTCTTGCGAGCCTCGAATGCTCCGGCCCGCTTCGATGCCGAAGGTTGGTTGGAACTGCTGCATGCGCCTGGCGGCTTCGAGCATCGTTCATCGATCGTGTGCCGCCCTGCCGCCGGGGCGGTGGCCGAACTGGCGATTATAGCGGCACGGCCGATACCGCCGGAGGCGCGCTGGCAGTTGCGAGGGGGCGACGAGCCGTTGTTCGTGGAGGCTGTTGGCGAAGGTACGGTCGAATCCGGCGCTGCGGCAAAGTCACAACCGAACAAGACGAGCCAGTATCGTGTGCGCTTGACTCGTCCGCAAAGCGATCCGTTCGAGATTGTCATCGACTGGCATGGCAGCGACCCGAGGGGCGATTCTGTCAATTCACTGGCCATGCCCGGCGCTGCGAGCTGGCAAAGCTGGGCGATCTTGCGCGGCGATCCGGAACACGCGGTCCTCCAGGCCGGCGGTTTCACGCCGGCTGCCGCCAACCCGGACCTGCAGGCGGATGACGACCGCCGGCGCATGCTGGGCTGCTACCGATTGACGGATGATCCCTTCGTTCCCCTGGAGCAGACCCCTGGGCTAGTTGCGCGAACCGCAGAATCAAACGATGATGCGCTGACGATCACCTGCTCGCTGCTGGAGATCGCGACGCTCCAGTTCGACGACGGCCGCCAAACGCACCGGCTGGCCTACCACCTGCGAGCGGAGTCGAGCGGGCGCCTGAACCTTGCGCTTCCGCCGGAGCTGCACGTATCGGCGGCGCGGCTCGATGGTCGAACGGTCGTCGACGGTCGGCGCCAGGCGCCGCGGAGGGTTGAGCTGGCGATTGGCGGTCGAGAACGTAGTGCGATCCTGGAAGTTGAAGTGCATGGAAGCCGGCCAGCGCTTGGCAGCGTGGCGTCGATCGAGCCTCCGGCGATTGCGGCGTCGTTTCCGATTCTCAGAAGCCGGTGGAGCGTCTCGGCGCCTGCGCAGTATCTGGCCGTTCATGAGCCGTCCCGACGTCAGGTCGATGACGACTGGATGTTGCGGCTATTTGGTCCCCTGTTGCGGCAGCACGATCGACGGGTTGACCCAATAGGGGGGCTGAGCCGCGCCCAGGCGGCCAGCGCTGCGTCGCTGCTGCCTGGCGAGACGGCCGGCGGAAGATTCGGCTCGCTGGCGCCCAACGGCTGGACCACAATCAGCCGCGAATTCGTGAGCGCCCCACGGCGAGTCGTACTGACCCATATCGGCGCCGAGAACGCGCTATGGCATTTGCTCGCCTTGTTGGGCGCGCTGGCCGCGGCGGCTTGGCGGCCCCGCCATAAGTCTGAGGCAGCAAGTCTGATCACCGCCGCGGCGATCTGCGCCTTGCTCGTGCCGGCCGGATGGCATCAATGGCCGCAGGCGCTTTTTCTGGGCGGTTGCGCCGGCGCAATCGCCAGAGGGCTTTGGGGAGTATCACAGTTCGGCGCCAGCCTGGCGACCCTGCGAACGGCGGCGTTGGCGGCAATCTGCGGCGCTAGCCTTGGCGGCGCCAGCCGCGCGCTGGCCGAAGACCAGCCTGCGCCCGCGCCGCCAAGCGTTTTCTTTCCGGTGGATCCACATGGGGCGCAGGCGGGGACCGACGTCTACGTGCCAGAATCGCTGCTGGAGAGCATGCTGCCTGCCAAGGCTGCGTCGCGGCGCGGCGGGGCATCGGCCGTTCTGCTGGAGGCAAATTACCGTCTGGAGTTAAGCCCAGCCGGCCACGGGTCCGAGGTGGACTGCAGCGCGGCGACGCTGCGGTTTCGCGTGCGAACGTTTCAACCCGCAGTCCGGTTGAACCTGCCTTTGCAGCAGTCCGACGGCCAGTGGGGCGCCGAACTAAGCACCCTGGACGGCGCGCCTGTGGCGCTAAGCTGGAACGAATCGGGCGGTTGCAGCGTCGTCCTCGCGCGACCTGGCGTCCATGAACTTCTCCTGGGCGTTATGCCGCAAACGGCCCGTTTGGCGGATCGGAGCCAATTGAGTTTGCACACCCCGTCGCTTCCGGGGGCGAAGCTCGAGGTGACGCACCCTGCGGGGGTCGTCGTGGGTCTTGCGTCGTGCGTCGTAGATCGCGCCGCGTCGAGCCCGACGCGCACCGTGGCGGTGCTTGCGGACCAGGAGGTTCTTGAGTGTTCGTGGCCCAGCCGGGCGCGATCGAGCTCCGCTGGGCTGCTGCGGGCAGAGCAGCTTTCGTGGCTCAACGTCGAGTCGTCGACCAGCACGCTGGAGGTGCGTTTTGACCTTACCGGCGACGCCGCTGCGCTCGACACGCTGGCGTTGGCGATCTCGCCGGAGCTCAAGTTGCTGCCGCTGCCAGACGGTTCGCCGGTTTACGAACTGCAAAGCTATCCGGGCTCGCCGACGGTGATCGAACTGAAATTCCGGTCGCCGTCGCAACTGCCGCAGTCGGTGGCACTGCAGTTTCAATTGCAGCGAACGGCATCGGTTGGGCAATTCGATCTGCCCAGGGTGCGGCTGTTGGGGGTCGAAACGACGCTGCATCACTTCGTCGTGTCGTCGGCGCCTTCGCTCCGCTTGCGGGCGGAGCCTGTCGCCAATATGACGCCGCTGGCGGCGCTAGAGGCGGCCCAACGGTGGCCCGGGTTGCCCCCCATGGACCTGCGATACGCTGTGAGCGACGACCAGCCGCGCTGGTCGATGCGCGTTTCGCAATCGACGGCCCGCTTCGCCGCAGCGGAATCGCTGGGTTTGGTGTGCACGGGCGACGAAATGGAGGTTGCCTACACGGCCTCGGTCGGAAGCGTGGAAGGCGAGGTTCTGATCCATCGCCTGGCGATTCCGACTGAATTGCGTCTTCATGCCGCGGCGGTTGACACGGACGGCGGGGTCAAGGTGCCGGTGCGCTGGTCTCGTCCCCGTCCGGACCAACTTCAGGTGTTTTTGGGCAGGCCACTCTCAGCATCCCACACGGTTCGGATAACGGGCTGGCTGCCCTATGAGGCTGAGGGGCGGGCGCGGGTGCCGCGGATCGTGCTAGCGGGGGCGGCTGCATCGCCGATCCAGGTCGCCGTCCACCGGACCGGCGAGGTGCTGGTCGAAGTCGACAATTCCGACTCGCATGGTCTGGCGGCCCCATTCTCGGGTGAGGAGGGGTTGCGCGGCTTGGCGGCGTCCCGCTTTCAGATGGGTCGCAATGACGATGTTCCGCCCGTGCTCAGGGTTCGGGAAAACAAGGTTGCCGTGCATTCGCAATGGCTGTGGCAATTGAATCCCTCGGCGACGAAGCCGTCGGCCAGTTGTATCATCCATGGCAAAGTCGCCTCGGGCGTCGCCGATTCGCTGGATATTCTGGCCGATAGCGCGTGGCGCGGCCCGTTCAGCGCCGATGCGGGCGTCATCAAGGCTGAGCGGACGCTTGCGAATGACAGCGGCCGGCGGCTTATCGCGCTGCAATTAGCGCGGCCCATCAGGGCCGGCGAGGAATTCACCCTGCGCATGAACGGCGACTTACAGCTTGCCGCCGATCAGCGACTGCGGTTCCCCGCCGTACGACCCCTCATTGCCGGCGAACATGAGTCGTATCTCATGCTGCCGCCGGCGGCGGGCAACCAGT
Organism: Pirellulales bacterium; assembly: GCA_020847515.1. Lineage (GTDB taxonomy): Bacteria > Planctomycetota > Planctomycetia > Pirellulales > Lacipirellulaceae > Lacipirellula. The sequence continues at coordinate 12,858 of JADLBW010000166.1, forward strand.
CCTCCGATTGGACCCTGATCGGAGTTCAGCGGGCGAAGGCCCCCGATTCCCTGTCTAACGCGGCTGGCATTAGCGACCAGGACGTTGTTTACCGCATCGAGCGGGATCGGTTCGTCGCCGAGCGACGCCTCTTCCCCGACGCGCTGCGCCGACGCGACGTTCGCCTGGCGTATTCGTCGGCCACGGTCGACGAGGCCGGTAGCTGGTCGGCCGTTAGCGAGCTAATCGTCCAGCC
>JADLBW010000167.1 GCA_020847515.1 Pirellulales bacterium
CTACCCCTTACCGCCCACCGCCTACCGCCCACCGCCTACCGCCCACCGCCTACCGCCCACCGCCTACTGCCCACCGCCTACTGCCCACTGCCCTCTGCCTACTGCTCACCATGTCCCACCACTGGCTCGCCCAGCGCACGCTCCAGTTCGATAGCTCCGGCATCCGCAAGGTCTTCGACCTGGCGGCCAAGATGAAAAACCCGATCAACCTCTCGATCGGTCAGCCCGATTTTCCCGTGCCCGACGAGGTGAAGCAGGCCGCGATCGACGCCATCCGCGCCGACCGCAATGGCTACAGCCAGACGCAAGGCATCCCGCTGTTGCGCGAGCGGCTCCAGGCCGATCTCGACCGAGCGTACGGCCACCCGGATCGCCGCGTGCTGGTCACCTCCGGCACCAGCGGCGCGCTGGTCCTGGCGCTGCTCGCCCTGGTCGATCCCGGCGACGAGGTGATCATCTTCGATCCCTACTTCGTGATGTACCCGGCGCTGGTGGCCAAGGTCGGCGGCAAGGCGGTCTATGTCGAGACATATCCGGACTTCAAGATCGACATTGATAAGGTCGCCGCCGCGATCACGCCGCGGACCAAGCTGATCCTCTTCAACAGCCCGTCCAACCCCACCGGCGTCGTCGCTGCGCCTGAGGAAACCAAGGCCCTGGCTGAACTGGCCGCCCGCCACAACGTCGCCCTACTCAGCGACGAGATCTACCGCCTCTTCACGTACGACGGGCCGCTGCCTTCCCCCGCCCAGTGGAATGCCGACGCGATCGTCGTCGACGGGTTCAGCAAGTCGTACGCTGTAACGGGCTGGCGGCTCGGCTGGGTCCACGGCCCGGCGGCGATCATCGACAAGATGACGATGCTGCAGCAGTACACGTTCGTCTGCGCGCCGCATCCCTTGCAGTGGGCCGCCCTGGCCGCGCTGGAGGTCGACATGTCAGCTCACGCCGCCGACTACTCCAACCGCCGCCGCATGGTTCTCGAAGGCCTCCGCCAGGCCGGCTACGAGGTCGCCACCGCGGGCGGCGCGTTCTATGTCTTCCCCCACGTCCCGGCGGGCCGCGGCAGCGGGCACGAGTTCGTCGCCCGAGCCATCGAAAACGAGCTGCTCATCATCCCGGGGGGCATCTTCAGCCGTCGCGACACCCACTTTCGCCTCTCTTACGCCGCCCCCCCGGCGACGCTCGAGCGCGGCCTCGATGTCTTACGCAAACTGGCGTAACTCTCCGCGTCTTGCACGTCTGCAGGCCCGCGAATCGCGTGAATACACGCCAACGGGACGTAGTGGGCCGTGTTTCTGCGAACCAGGCGGCGGTGAATTTGCCCGCACACAAGCAGAGTGTTCATCGCCTGCTTCACTATATTCTTCGCCTATTCGCGCTCCTTCGCGGGCAAAAGCACCGCCAGAGCGGAAGCAACGCCCCGCCGTAACTTCGCCCCGGGGAAAACCTGCGAGAAAAACTATTTTCTTGCAATCAGCGGCTCTCTTCGCGACATTCTCTCCTGGTTGGCGGCCCGCCGCCGCGTAGGCGGATCGCGCCGCGCGCCGGCTGGTCCAGGTAGGGCCAGTCGGCCTTTCGCTGAAGCTGCATCGCCGTGCTCGCGCCGCCCTGCAACTGCGGCATTGCCCCTTTGCGCGTCCATCGCCGCGGAAAACCGTTGCCATCGCATGGGAACGCAACATCGTCCGATTCTGGAGATCCGCTTATGAAAAGTCCTCTGACGCTTATCGCACTCGCCTTGACTCTTCTTGTCGGCTCGCCGGCCGCCCGGTCCGCCCCGGTCGTTTACACCGGCGACCTTAACGGTCCTGCCGACGGCACCGACTCGCCAGGCACTGGCAAAACGTTCGTGACGTACGACGACGCGGCCCACACGCTGCGCGTCCAGTTGACCTTCCAAGGCCTGAAGCCGCAAACCGCCGGCGGCCAGCCCAGCGGCACGACCGCCGCCCACATCCACGCCCCGACGGCCGCCGCGCTGGCAGGAACGGCCAGCGTCGCCACGCAAACGCCCACCTTCAGCGGCTTGCCGCTGGGGGTGACGTCCGGCTCGATGGACCAGACGCTCGATCTGACCACGGCGTCGTCATGGAATGCATCGTTTATCAGCTCGGCCGCCGGCGGCAACGGTTCCATCGCCACGGCCGAGGCCAACTTCGCCGATTATCTCGCCAGCGGCCGAGCCTATTTGAACCTGCACACCACCGCGCATGGCGGCGGCGAAATCCGCGCGTTCCTGGTCCCCGTGCCGGAACCAGCGGCGATGGTGCTGGGCCCCTTCGGCGCCATCGCGCTGCTGGTCCGCCGCCGGCGAAGGTAAGCATTGCGGTTTGGCGCTTAATCCATCAAGCCTGCTCGGGCTTATGCACCCGGGCAGGCTTTTTTGCGTTGGCGGCCGCATCGAGGAGATCGTTGTTTGCTGTCTGAGATAAGTCCACGTTAAAATCCCTTCCATGAGCACTATCCCGCAAATCTCCGCCTTCCTCGGAACGCCGCAAGTCGTCGCGCCGCGAATCACAGAACCGATGGCCAAGCGTTGGACTCGCCAGGAATAACACCGCTTGGGCGAACAAGGCTGGTTTGAAGGTCAGCGAGTGGAACTAATCGATGGAGAAATCATTCTATTGAGTCCTCAGTCTCCGCAGCACTGCAACGCTTCAGAACGAGTCCGACGATTGCGCGATAAAGCATTCGGAGAACAGTACTGGGTACGCCGCCAGGCTCCCATCGTACATGGCGAATACTCAGAACCCGAGCCGGACGTGTGCGTTGTGCGAGGATCGCTGAATGATTTCGCTGAAAGTCATCCCGCCTCGTCGCTGTTGATCGTCGAAGTCAGTCTTTCAAGCATCAAATACGACTACAGCATCAAGCACAGCTTGTATGCCAGCATGGGCCTACAAGAGTATTGGATACTTGACCTGGTC
>JADLBW010000168.1 GCA_020847515.1 Pirellulales bacterium
CTTGCATCGTTCGCATCTCATAGAGATCGGCGAACTTGCCCGGCGTCGGTCCGCGCGAACCAGCCGTCTCCTGGCGCACCACCAGCGCCTGCGACGCTTCCCAATAACGGGGCATGACCAGCGAATACGCCGCGGCCAGCAGACCGCAGGCAATGCTCGGCGCGATCCATAGCGCTCGCTTGGCGACGAGAAGTCGCACCAGCTCACGGGGCGTCAGCGAAGGAAACGGCGTAGTGTTCATCGCGTAGTGTCGTAATGGCTGCGGCTGCGCGTGCGGGGCGCGGAGGCCCGCGCTCCAATACTGCAAAGTAGCTTACGACGGTTCGCCGTAGGGCGCTGCACGGCAGGCGGCCGCGCGAAGCGGTGGGCGCATAGCGATTATCCGCATTGCGACAGTGCGCCTCCAAACCCAAGCCGGACGGCGACCATGGGCAACTCCTGACCTATCTTTGAGAACTCCCCGATTGCGCCGCCGCACCCCCGGCTTGCGCTGGCGCTGCGCGCAACACTTGCTCGAACCCCGGCAGGACCAGTTCGTGTACGTTCGCTGTATCGAGAATTTGGCTGAAGTCGCGCCCTACCAACAGGCATGGGACGCGCTGGCGGGGGATTGCGTCTTTCGCAGCTACTCGTGGCTGACGACCTGGTGGCGCCACTATGGCCAGGCGCATCACCAGCGGCGGCTTGCCATACTGCTGGCCTTCTCGCAGCAGTCAGGCGGCGATCGACTGGTAGCGGTCCTTCCGGCGTATGTCGATCCCTCGTGGCGGCAAGGCCGCGTACTGCGGTTGATGGGCGACGGCGAAGTATGCAGCGATCATGCCGGCGCGCTGGTCACGCAGAGTAGCGATTTGACGACCGGGGCGATTGGCGCCTTCGCGGCCCACCTGATTCAACGCGATGACTGGGACCTGATTGATTTCACGGCCGTCGACGACGACGATGCCGCCTCGGCGGCGATTTTTCAGGCCTTAGCGCTTCACGAATGCACCGTCAGCCGGCTGCTAGCCGATCGCTGCTGGGCGATTGAGTTGCCGCCGACCTGGGAGGAGTATCTGGGGCAGCTCTCCAAATCGCATCGCAAGCAGCTCCGCCAGCTCGAGCGGCGGGTGCTCGACGCCGGCTTAGGGCGGTGGCAACTCGTGCAATCGAGCCGCGAGTTTGCCGACGCCTGGACGACGCTGGTCGACCTTCATCAGCGGCGCCGCCAAAGCCTCAATCAGCCGGGGTGCTTCGCCTCGCCGACGTGGGCGGCATTTCATTGGGACGTCGCGCAGCAGCTTCTCGCCGCCGGAAGGCTGCGGCTGTCGACCCTCCAGCTTGGTGGAGCGGCAATCGCGGCTGAGTATCACCTTGCCGGCGGTCGCGTCACCTTCGCCTACCAAGGAGGCGTCGAGCCCCGCCGACTGGCCGACGAGCCCGGTCAGCTATCGACGCTGTGCTCGCTGCAACATGCCATCGCCGAAGGCCATGCGCGGTTCGACTTGCTCCGGGGGGATGAACCGTACAAGGCGCACTGGCGAGCCGCGCCGCGGCAAGCGGTGCGGCTGCTGGCGATCCCGCCGCGGCTGTGGCCTCGCGTGCGTCACGGGGCGTGGAGCGGGGCCCGCCGCCTCGCCGGCGCCGCGCGGCAGTATACGGGCCTGTTTAGCTAGTTCGACTTGCGGGATGTCCCATGACGATGACGCTGTCGCCGACTATGTACAAGGATCCGCTGCTCGGCCTGTATTACCTGACCACCCTGCCGCTGCGCCGCCGCCTGGCGGCCGAGCGGGCGGCCGAAGGCACGGCGCCGACGATCGTATTGTTCTATCACCGCGTTGCCGACGACCGGCCCAATGACTGGACCATACCGATCGAGCGGTTCCAAGCACAAGTTGCGTGGCTGCGCCGGCAGTTTGAAATCGTCTCGCTCACGGAGGCTCAGCAGCGGATCGGGTCGGACGTCAATCGGCATCCGGCGGTCTGCATTACCTTCGACGACGGCTATGCCGATAACTGCCGCACGGCTATTCCCTGGCTGATACGCCAGGAAGTGCCGTTCACCTACTTCGTAACCAGCGCCCACGTGCTGGAGGGACTGCCGTTTGCGCATGATGTGGCCCGCGGCTGCCCGCTGGCCCCCAATACGGCTGACGAGATCCGGGCGATGGCCGCGGCCGGCGTCGAGATCGGGGCCCACACGCGGCGTCATGCAGATCTGGCAGCGCTGCCGGACGAGTCGGCGCTGGAGGAAGAAATCGCCGGCTCAAAGCACGATCTCGAGGCGATCACCGGGCGGCCGGTTCGTTACTTCGCGTTTCCCTTCGGCCAGCAACAGCATTTGTCGACCGCTGCGTTTCGCGTGGCCTTCCGGGCCGGGTTCTGGGGAGTCTGTTCCGCGTACGGCGGATACAACCTGCCCGGCGACGACCCGTTCCATATCCACCGGATTCATGGCGATCCGGGTTGGGCGCGGTTCTGCAACTGGATGACCGCCGATCCGCGCAAGTACGGGCGCGTGGCGCGGTTCAACGCGGGCGACTATCGCGATCGCCCTTGAGCGGGACTCGTCTTCCACACCTGTTCGTCCAGCACCAGGAAGGCCAACGCGTGTCTGACGTCTTAGACAATCCGGTATCCCGCCGCCGCCGGCGTCTGCAAGCAGACAGCCTTGCGGCCAGCGTCGTGATACTGCTGTTGGTCACCATGGTGCAGCGGTCGATCGGCTTTGGCCGCGGCGTCTTGTTCTGCCGCTGGATGTCGCCTGAGGAGCTTGGGCAGTGGGAACTGTCGTACAGCTTTCTGATGCTGGCGGCGCCGCTGGCCGTGCTGGGCGTACCCGGCTCGTTTGGACGCTACGCCGAGCACTTTCGCCAGCGCGGCCACTTGAAAACTTTCCTTCACCGCGCCGCGGCATGGACGGGCGTCTGCACCGCCGGCGCGGTACTTGTGATCGAGCTATTCGCGCCGGAGCTGTCACGGCTGATCTTCGGCAGCGATCAGCATGTCGACGCGATGCGCGGCATCGGCCTCTGCCTGGTGACGATCATTTTCTATCACACGCTAACCACCGTGCTGACCGCGCTACGGACCTACCGCGTCGTCTCGGCGATGAACTTCACGCAGAGCCTGCTGTTTGCGGTCGTATCGCTAGCACTGATGTGGCGCCGGCCCGAAATGATGAGCGTCGTCTACGGGTACTCCGCGGCGTCGTTCGTCGCCGCGGCCGGGGGGCTCGTCTGGGCCTGGCCGGCGCTGATCGAACTTGAGCGCCCTGGGGAGCGGTTGCCCCACGGCGAATTCTGGGGGAAATTGCTGCGTCTGGCCTTCTTCGTCTGGGTGACCAATCTGCTGACCCATCTGTTTGCGATAGTCGATCGCTACATGCTCGTGCATTGCGCCGGCATGAGCCCTCAACAAGCGCTGGATCAGATTGGCCATTACCATAGCAGCCGAATCATCCCGCTTCTGATGGTGTCGGTGGCTGAGATGCTGAGCGGCCTGGTGATGCCCCATTTGAGCCATGATTGGGAGATTGGTCGTCGCCGCGAGGTTTCGTCGCGCTTGAATCTGGCCGTCAAGCTCACGGCCCTCGGCATGCTGGCATTCGGCGCCTGCGTGCTGGCGGCCGGACCGCTGCTGTTCCACGTCGTCCTCCAAGGGCGCTACGACGTCGGCCTGCGGGTGCTCCCCTGGTCGGTGGCGGCATGCGTGTTCTATAGCCTCTATCTGGTTGGCCAAAACTACCTGTGGTGCGCCGAAAAGAACTGGCTCCAGACCGCGCCCCTGGCCTTAGGACTGCTGGTCAACCTGCTGTTCAATCTGCTGCTGTTGCCGCATTACGGGTTGTACGGCTGCGTCGTTTCGTCGACGCTGGCCGCCGCGGCGTGCTTCGCCAGCGTGATGGGACTGAACCGTCGGCACGGCATGGCCGTCGATCGCGGGACCTGGCTGATCGGGGCGGCGCCGCTTGCGCTTGGCTTTGGCGCCACGGCGGCGACGACCGCCGCCTGCATCGCCGCGGCGCTGTGCATCGCCACCGAAGCGGTGCTCACCGGGGCCGAGCGGTCGGATCTCAAGGCCCTGGCCGGTAACGTGGCGGACCGCGTCCTACCCGTCTTGCGCCGCCGGCGCCTGTCCGCGGGGAGCTGACGCTTTAGACTGGACCAATGGGGATGCAGGCATGAGCGAAGTAGCCGATCAACGGCCGCGGCGGGTGCTGTTTCTCGTGACCAGCATGCCCGTTGGCGGAGCCGAAACGCTGCTGCAGAACCTGGTGCTGCGGATGGATCGAGCGCGTTTCGCGCCGGAGATCGTCTGCCTTAAACAGCGGGGGCCCTTAGGCGAAGAGCTGGCCGCAAGGATGCCGGTTCACGCCGCGCTACTGAGCCACAAGTTCGACCTGCGCGTCCTCGCGCGATTGTGGCGGTTGATGGCGCGGCCCCGCGCGGACGCTGTCGTCACGGTCGGCGCCGGCGACAAGATGTTCTGGGGACGCATCGCCGCGAAGCTGGCGAAGGTCCCGGTGGTTGCATCGGCCCTTCATAGCACCGGCTGGCCCGACGGCGTCGGGCGACTGAACCGGCTATTGACCCCCTGGACCGATGCGTTCATCGGCGTCGCCGACGCCCACGCGCGGCACCTGGTAGACACCGAAGGGTTCCCCCAAGGCAAGGTGCACGCAATATATAACGGCGTCGACAGCCAGCGCTTCGCCCCCCAGCAGGCCGCGCCTATTCGGCGTGAACTGGGCCTCGCGACCGACGCCTCGGTCGTCGGCATCCTGGCGGCGCTCCGGCCAGAGAAAAATCACGAACTATTCCTCGCCGCCGCTCAGCAGATCGTTCAGACGCTGCCCTGTGCGCAGTTCTTGATCATTGGCGACGGTCCGCGGCGGCGGGAGCTGGAGTCGTTGGCCGATCGGCTGGGCATACGCCGCGCGGTCCATTTCCTCGGATCCCGCAGCGACGTGCCGCGGCTGCTGGCCGCGTGCGATATCGTCGCCCTGACCTCTCACAACGAGGCGGCGCCGGTCTCGATCCTGGAGGCGCTGGCCGTGGGCGTCCCGGTAGTCGCCAGCGACGTCGGCTCGGTGCGCGAAACGGTAATTGACGGCCAAACGGGTCGTCTCTTCCAAGCCGGCGATCTTACCGGGCTGGTCGGCGCTTTGCTGGACCTGCTGCACGATCGAGCCCTGCGCGAGCGTTTGGGCGCCGGAGGGCGCCGCCTTGTCGTCCAGCGCTGGTCGCTCGACTCGATGGTGGCCGGCTATGAACAGCTCATCGAGCGGCTTCACGCGAGCAAGGCGCATCGACCATGCAGCGAACTATCTACAGCCTCGGGCGCGGCGGCGCGGCGGCGCGAGGCAGGCGCCCCTGTCGCCGCGCCCGCCTGAAAGCCCGGCGAATTGAGTGCGCGACGGCACGGCCGGTTGATCGCAGTTTCATAAGCCACGCTAGCTGGCTACGATACAACTGGTGGCGAACGCGAGAAACTGGCCCCGCGCCTCCGCAATTGCCAACAGGAGTCGGCGGGTAGGCCAGTTCGTACGCTTGCGATGTTCACCGAGACACTGCTAACGCTGATCGCCCGCGTCATCAGCGGCGCCAGCGTGCGCTGGGTGGAGTCCCAGCCCGACGCCTGTCAGCGGGTGTACTTCGCGAACCATACCAGCCATCTCGACGTCATCCTGGTCTGGTCCGCGCTGCCGACGGCCGTGCGCCGGCTGGCGCGCCCAGTGGCGGCAAAAGATTATTGGAGTCGCGGCGCGCTGCGGCGCCATCTGGCCAAGACCTTTAACGCCATTCTGATTGATCGAATGGAGATCAAGGTCCACCAGAGTCCGGTGGATCTCATGTTGCGCGAGATCGGGCGGACCCATTCGGTCATCATGTTTCCCGAAGGGGGGCGGTCGGCCGGCGACGTTACTGGTGAATTCAAGAGCGGGCTGTATTATCTCGCCAAGAAGCGCCCCGATTTGGAACTGATTCCCGTCTACATCAACAACATGAACCGCATATTGCCCCGCGGCGAATATCTGCCGGTGCCGCTGCTGTCGTCGGTGACGTTTGGGCCGCCCATGTGGCTGGAGTCGAACGAGCCGAAGGCCGACTTTCTCGCGCGGGCCCGCGACGCGGTGCTCCGACTGAAGGAATGCTGAGCCATGGTGCCTAGCCTGTTCGTCGCCGTCGTGCTGGTCGTGTTGATCGCGGCCACCGCCGGCGGGCAGTGGCTGCGGCGAAGCCCCTCGCCGGCGATCGACCGCCGCGCCGTCGAGTCGTTCAACGCCCGAGTGCAGGCCTGGTGGTTCTTCACCGTAGTGATCGTGCTGGCGTACCTCATGCCGGGCCTGACGGTGCTGCTATTCGCCCTGATTTCCTTCTGGGCGCTGCGCGAGTTCGTAACCCTCACGCCGACGCGGATCGGCGACCATCGCGCCCTGTTCTGGGTGTTCTTCTTCTTTACGCCGATGCAGTTCGTGCTCGTTTACTTCAACAAGTACGGCCTGTACAGCGTGCTAATTCCGGTGTTCGCGTTTCTGTTCATCGCGGCCCGGGCGGCGGTGTACGGCGACTACGACCGCTTTCTGGAGCGGATCGCCAAGGTGCAATGCGGATTGTTGATCTGCGTCTATTGCTTCAGCTACGCCCCCGCCCTGCTCTACCTGGAAACCGCCGAACAACCGCAGCGGCGCGATCCCGCCACGATGCTCTTCTTCTTCATTACGATCGTCTTGTCGTCCGACCTGCTGCAGTGGGCATGGAGCGGGATCTACAATC
>JADLBW010000169.1 GCA_020847515.1 Pirellulales bacterium
CCTGGACGGGCGGCACGTGTTCTTTGGAAGGCGACGACGAACAAGTTCTCCTCAAAGTTGACGAGAGACGCGTCGCCTAGACCTTTTTAAGGAGGATTGACTGTGGCCAAGAAGAAGAAGGCTGCCAAGAAGAAGGCAGCGACCGGCGGAGCCAAGAAGGCCGCCAAGAAGGGGACGAAGAAGAAGGGCGCCAAGAAGAAGGGCGCCAAGAAGAAGACCGCCAAGAAGAAGACGGCGAAGAAGATGTAGTTGACGAGGCCCTCGCTCTGGCGAGGACCGTACATCGATTTGCCTAACGTATCGAGGGATCGGCGCCCACAGCGGGCGACGATCCCTTTTTCATTGCGCGGCTGCTGAGGCGGTTTTCAGGCGGAGCTTCACCCGCCGTGGCCCCGTTTTGCGGAAAAACAGGCAGCTCCACGCGAACCGTGGACAGGCACGCGTTTACCCCCTGGGCAACAATAGGCATGTCCACGCGAACCGTGGACATGGCACGCCCTTGCCCGGGGCAGCAAGGATCGACCGCGGCGTTTACAGGACCGAAAGCGTCGGCAGCGGCGGCTCGGCGGCCCGCTGGGCGGCCAGATTGCGAACCAGGTTGTAGGCGATCCGCTCGAAGTACGCCGCGCTGTCGATGTCGGCCAGGTTGCCGGCGGTTTGGCCGGCGTCTCCTCGCTCGCGCACCGGGATCTGGATCGGCACCTCTCCCAGAAATGGCACTTGCAGCTCTTCGGCCTTGGCCCGCGCGCCGCCGGAGCCGAAGATGTCGTACCGCTTGCCGTTGTCCGGGCAGAGGAAGTAGCTCATGTTCTCCACGACGCCCAGTACGGGAATGTTCACCTTGCGGAACATGGCGATGGCCTTCACCGCGTCGATCAGCGCCACGTCTTGCGGCGTGCAGACGACGACCGCGCCGGTCAAGGGGAGCGATTGCGAAAGCGTCAGGGCGATGTCGCCGGTGCCTGGCGGCATGTCGATGATCAGGTAGTCGAGGTCGCCCCAGGACGTGTCTCGCAGAAATAGCGTGATGGCGCCGTGCAGCATCGGCCCGCGCCACACGACCGCTTCCCCGGGGGGCACGAGAAAGCCCATGCTCATCACCGGCATGCCGCCGGCGTCGATCGGCTGTAGCTTGCCCCCTTGAACGAACGGCTGTCCCTCGAGACCGAGCAGATGCGGAATGCTCGGACCGTAGACGTCGGCGTCCATCAATCCGACCTTCGAGCCAAAGGTCTTGAGCGCAACGGCCAGCGACGCGGCGATGGTGCTTTTGCCGACGCCGCCTTTGCCTGAGCCGACGGCGATGACGCTCTTGGCCGTCAGGCCGATGGCGCCGATCGGTTCCGCGGGGCGCACGTGTTGAACGACGTCGATCGAGACTTCCGGCGCTCCCGGCAGGCGTTCGCGGAGGCGATCGCGGATCGCTTGCAGCGTATCGCCCCAAATCGCGCCCGAGTGGGTCGCCAGGCCCACGGTGACATGGATCTTGTCGCCGCGGACGTCGACCTCTTTGATCTGCTCCATGATCTTCAGCCCGCGACCGGTCTCCGGATCGGGGAACTCATCGATAACGGCGTGGACTTGCGCGGCGGTAATGGGGGCGGCGGACATGGCGAATCCTGGCGGGGCGGCGATTTTGAGCAGTCAACCAACTACCATACCCCGTCGCCGCCGGCAGCCAAAGGCGCCCGGGTAGGGGATCGGTTTTTAAACCTGCAAGCGTGCGTGCCATGTCCACGTCCGCGTGGACATGCTTTCTTTCCCGCAAAACACTGCCCGCGTCTGCCACCCTCCGTGGCATGGCGCCGGACCTAGCGACACTGATCGGCCCTTGGTTCAAGAATGACCGCAGCGCTGATGGCCGAAGGGCCGGCGATGAGGGCAGGGCGCCAAGCGGCCGCCAGATGAAGCCGTGCAAGACGATTCGCGATGCTTGCCCGGTTAACGCCCTTCTGGCTGATCGCTGCCAGCCGCCAGCCACCAGCCGCAGCCCCTGCTGCCGCGCGTGCGCACAAAAAAGCCTCTCCGCGAGTGGGGCAGCAACCCGCGGAGAGGACGATTGCGCAGGGGTTAACCCGCGCAGTTGCTAAGTGTATCCTCAGCGGAAGCGTAATGCAATCAGCGATCCGTGGGAATTACGGTTGATGTCCGAAGCCGTTGTCGCTCCTGGATTTGATAAACATCAGCACACTTCGGGAGGCGGCCTGTGAACGCTCCGGCTATCGAACTACTGGGCCGGCTGATCGCCGCCGCGAGCGTCAATCCGCGCCTCGCCGGCGACGATCCTGCCGCCGCCGGCGAACAGCGACTCACCGAGTTGCTGATCGACCACTGCCGCAGCGCCGGCTGGCCATGGGCCTTACAGCCGGTCCATCCGGGCCGGTCGAACCTGCTGGCGCTAGTTCCGGGCGATCGCGGCGACGTGCTGCTGTGGGACGTCCATCAAGACACCGTCAGCGGCGCGGGGATGTGCATTGCGCCGTTCGAGGCCCGCGTCGCCGACGGCCGCGTGTACGGTCGCGGGGCTTGCGACGTGAAGGGCGCCATGGCGGCGATGCTATCGGCCTTGTCGCGGGCCTCGGCCGAGCCGCCCGGTCGCCGACCGAGCGTTTTGCTGGCCTGCACGGTGAACGAGGAATGCGGTTTCACTGGCGCTCGTGCGCTGGCTGAGCTGTGGCACCGCGAGGAAGGGCTCGCACGGCCGCCTCGGGCCGCTCTGGACGAGCAAGGCGGACTCACATCGAAGATGCTGCGCACGGTTCGGCCCGCCGCGGCGGTCGTCGCCGAGCCGACCGAACTGAACGTAGTCGTCTCCCATCGCGGCGTCGTACGATGGCAGTGCGCCGTCGAAGGCCGCGCGGCACATTCCTCAAAACCGGAAGACGGCGTCAACGCCATCTACGTCATGGCCGAGGTCGTGCGGCTGATCCGCGATTACTACCAGCGCGAACTGCGACCGCGCCAGCCGGACCCCTGGTGCGGGCCGCCGACGGCCAGCGTCACGACGATCCGCGGCGGGACGGGGCCCAACACCATCCCGGATCGCGCGGTGATCGACGTCGATCGTCGGCTCACTCCGGACGAGCTGCCGGCGGCGGCCTACGAGGACATGATCGCGCACCTGGCCGAACGCACCCCGCTCGGCGGCGCCCGCTTGCGACACGATCCGCCGTGGATGGAAAGCCGCGGCCTATCCGCCAGCGACAATCGTGCGCTGGCCGATCAAGTCGCGCACGTGGCCCGGTCGCTCCAGCTTGAGCCGGCGGTAATGGGCGTGCCGTACGGGGCCAACGCCGCGTCGATCGCCGCGGCGGGCATTCCGACGGTCATCTTCGGCCCCGGCTCGATCGCCCAGGCGCACACCGCGGACGAGTGGATCGCTCTGGAGCAATTGCAGCTCGCCGAGGAGGCGTACTACCAGATCGCCTGCGGAGCGCTCAGTCGCTAACTCGCGCCTCGACCTAGAATACGTCGAGCACGAAGTGGTGGCCGCTGTGGTACCGCCGGCGTTCAGGGTAGTAGTTGTGCCACTTGCGGTTGTAGACCGGAATCCGCATCTCGGGCGGATAGCGATAGTACAGGCTGTCGGCGCTGCGGTAGTACTCATTACCCCAGAAGTTCTGCGGGTAATAGACGTACGGGTAGTGGTAGAACTTGTTCCAATCCTGGGTCGTGTACGTGCCGGCCCAGGCGCGGCCGTACGCCTGCTGCGCCTGGGCGCTGTCGGCCGGCCCGAACGAGGCGAAGCCTAGGCCGACGCATGCGGCAAACAGATACCTGCGAAGCATGAAAGATTCCCCCTTCACTCGTCCGAAGCGCGAGCGCCGTGCGGTCGGCGACTCCAGCGCGTCATGAGCGTCATGGGAAAAATCGGCGCTTTCGCTCGGCCGGGTTGAGTGATTATCCCGTACAGTCGTTATAAACTGCACGCTAGCAGGGGTGCTGGTTGATGGTTGCGC
>JADLBW010000170.1 GCA_020847515.1 Pirellulales bacterium
CAATATGTGCGTGCTGGGCCGGCCGTTTGGCGTCAGGCAGCTCGTAAAGATGGGAAAGAACGTGGTCCTGGTCCGCGATCTTACCGACACGATGTACAACCACGAGATGAAGCCGCGCGTCAGCCATTTTGAAGGCACCGAACTGTTAGTCGCGCACGTCGAAGAATACTGGTGCCCGACGATCGAAAGCACGGACCTCGTCGGCGGCCAGCCGTTTCGGTTTGCTGAAGCTGCCGTCGGGAAGTGAAGACGGGCGCCGTTGAGCTGACGCCCAACGCGGCCTTCAACAGCCGCGGAGTGCCGCAGGCGCGCTTCTATCGCAAAGAGGCGATTCCACGTTACAGCCGGCAATCTTAGCGGCCTGGCCTTTCACGCCGAGCGGCCTTGCCACAGGCGTCTCCCACGGCGATTACTCGCGCCCGCTGCATGCGAGCAGCCCTGCAGACCGTTATTGGCAGTTCCGGGCCAGCGCCCCAAAAAAAACCGCTCTCTTTTGGAAACTATTCGGCCCGTGACCTTCGCGGAATCCCCGTGTTGTTAAGGCGTTTCTCGGTACAATGGTAGTTCTTGCCATCCCCGGAAAGAGCCCTCCCTCGCCTGCCATGCCCGCCGATATCTCGCTCCGCGAGTTCCAGCAATTGATCCGCCAGATGTACCACGAAAAGGACGTCGCCCGCGGCATTGACGGCACGTTCATGTGGCTGATGGAAGAGGTCGGGGAGCTGGCCGCCGCCCTCCGCCAGGGGACCCTTGCCGAGCAGTCGGCGGAGTTCGCCGACGTGCTCGCCTGGCTAGCGACCATTGCCAACGTCGCCGAAGTCGATCTGAGCGAGGCGGTGCGCAACAAGTACGGCGCCGGCTGTCCTGGCTGCGGCAAACTCATCTGCACCTGCGACGACGCGGAGAAACCGTGATAAGTCGTAGCCGGTTTAGCCTCAGCGGCTCATCGCGAATGCTCACGGCGGCTTGCTGCGCAGCGACGCTCGCGGCCGCCGCGCCCTGGAGCTTCGCCGAGCAGGCTGGATCAGTAGAGATCGCTCAGCTTCAGATCGGCTTCGCCGGCGCCTACAAGCTCGGCTGCTGGACGCCGATCGAAGTTCAATTGCAATCCGACGGCCGCGAGTCCCAAGGGGTGGTCGAGGTAACCGCCACCGACTCCGAAGGCGTGCCGGTCATTACGTCCACGCCGCCCGATCGCCCGCTCAAGATCGAACATCGCGAGACAACGTCTGCCCGGCTGTTCATTCGACCCGGGCAGGACGGCGCACCCATCGAGGTTCGCTTTATAGATGATGGCGGGCGAGTGCAGGCCGCGCGAACCTTCTATCCGGGCGCGGGCGCCGATTTTCCCACCGGTCTGCCTGCCACCAATCGGCTGATCGCGAGCTTGGGGGCCGCACGGGGCGTCAGCGACTTGATTCGCAGCCAGCACGAGAGCGACCAGGCCCTCGCCACCGAAGTTGCCAAGCTCAGATCCGCAGACGATTTACCCCTTCAGTGGATAGGCTATGAGGGAGTCGAACTGGTAATCCTGAGCACCGCGCAGCCGGAGCAGTTTCAAGGGCTGTCGTACCAGGATCCACGGATCATCGCCCTGCGGAGATGGATCGAGCTTGGCGGCCGGCTCGTGATCTTCGCTGGCGCCAATGGGGCAGAGCTATTGCGTCCCGAAGGCCCTCTCGCCCGTCTCATCCCGGGGCGGTTCGACGCCGTCGTTCCGCTGCGCGAAGCGCAGCCGATCGAGACGCTCAGCGGCACTGCCACGGTCATTGGTTCGTCGCCCGAGCGCGGCAGCGGCGCAATCGTCAGCGGCCAGCAGTTCCAAATGCCGGCGCCCCGACTTACCGAGGTGCGCGGGCGCATTCTCGCACACGGGGGTCCGAATCCGACGGACCTGCCGTTGGTTATCCAAACCCACGCGGGGCTGGGCGAGATCACGTTCGTCGCGTTCGATCCCGACGCTCCGCCGCTGGCCGACTGGTCCGGTCGCACCAATCTATTGCGGCAAATCCTGGAGTGGCCGCCCCCCATGCCGTCTGGCGAACTGCCGCTGCCGGCCTACGGACAGAACGACGATTTGATCGACCGCTTACGACGTGCGCTCGACGCCTCGATTACGGGCGTGACGTTGGTCCCTTTCAGTTGGGTGGCGGCCGGCGTTGTTCTGTATGTGGTGCTTATCGGCCCGGCGGATTACTTCCTGCTTCGGAAGGTCCTGAAGCGGGAGACGCTCACCTGGTTCACGTTCCCGCTGGCCGCCCTCGCCGTCGCCGCGGCGGCCTATTGGCTGGCGCATCGTACCAAGGGCGCCGAATTGCGCGTCAATCAGGTCGAAATTGTCGACGTCGACCTTGCCGCCGCCGAAGCCCGCGGGACGGTTTGGACCCATTTCTTCAATCCTCAGGTGACGCGACGCGACCTGCGATTGACGCCTCGGTTCGGAGGGGAGCCGGCCGGGTCCTCGCACGCGGCCGTCGTCGGCTGGATCGGCTCGACAGGTTTTGGACTCGACGGCATGCAGGGCCGCCAAGGTCAATTGGCGTTATTCGACCGCGGCTACGCCCTGAGCCCGTCCCTGGATGCGATTCACGGCCTGCCGGCGCCGCAGTGGTCTACGCGAACCATCACCGGCCGCTGGACCGCCGCCATCGAGCCGCCGCTGGAGGCGCAGCTCACCGAACTGGCCGACAACCTGCTCGCCGGGCATATCACTAATCGCACGGGGTTGAAGTTGGACGATTGCGTACTGATGCATGCCAATTGGGCTTATGTGCTGCCGCCGCTGGCGGAGGGGGCCGTGGCGACCATCGATCAAGGCCTTCAGCCTAGAACGGTGCGCACGGCGTTGACGATCGGCGATCGTCAGCGCACGGGCGCCGCCCCGCGGCTGGATCCACTGTCGGCGAGCGTTGCGGAGATCGCCAGCGCGATGATGTTCTACGACGCCATCGGCGGCCGCGACTATGCTCAGGCCGTCAACCGCTACCAGTCGTTCGTCGATCTGAGCCGCGCCCTCAAAGGCGAGCAGGCGATCCTCATGGCCCGGGCCGCCGACGCAGCGGGTTCTCGCTGGATGAGCGGCGACGAACCGCTTGAAAGCCCCGCCGACCGCCGCTGGACCTACTACCGCTTCCTCATCCCGCTGGCCAGCCATACCGCGGACAACTGACCGCCTGCCGCAGCTCCGACCACTTGCCACCCGCCGCACAACCGCCCCCCATGATCGAAGCCCGCGACCTAACCAAGAAATATGGCGAACTCTACGCCATCCACAAAATCGACCTGAAGCTCGATCGCGGGGACGTGTTCGGCTTCATCGGTCCCAACGGCGCGGGCAAGACCACCACGATGCGAATCCTCGCCACGCTGCTCAATCCGACCTGGGGCGAGGCCTACGTCGGCGGCTATTCGATCTACGCCAAGCCGAAGGAAATCCGCCGCATCATCGGCTACATGCCCGACTTCTTCGGCGTCTACGACAATATGAAGGTCATCGAATACCTGGAGTTCTTCGCGGCCGCCTACCGCATCAAGGGGCCCCAGCGGCGCAAGGTATGCGACGAAGTGCTGGACCTGGTCGATCTGGGCTACAAGCGCGAAGCCCTGGTCACCAGCCTCAGCCGCGGTATGACCCAACGCCTGGGCTTGGCTCGCGTCCTGCTCCACGACCCGCAAGTCCTGCTGCTCGACGAACCGGCGAGCGGCCTCGACCCGCGGGCGCGCATTGAAATACGCACCCTGCTCAAGGAGCTGCGCAAGCTGGGCAAGACCATCATGGTCTCCAGCCACATCCTGCCCGAACTGGCCGACGTCTGCAACAAGATCGGCATCATCGAGCGCGGCGAGCTGCTGGTGAACGACGACGTCGCCGAAGTGATGCACCGCGTTCGCCAGCAAATGGTTCTGCGGATCGGCGTCGCGGGCGACGCCGAGCCGGCGGCGCGGCTCATCGAGCAAGCCAGTTACGTGGAGAAGGTCGAAGCCCACGACGGCCAGCTTCGCGTCACCCTCGCTCCTGGGCAGCACGACTACAGCGAACTGTCCACGCTGCTGGTCCAGCATGGTCACCGCCTGACCCGCATGACCGAAGAAGAAATCAATCTCGAAACCGCGTTCATGGCCCTCACCAAAGGCATTACTTCGTGAGGCCTTCGCCCGGCCGCCGCTTCAGACTAGGCAGGCGCCATGGCCACGGAGGTCCGCCGACGTGGCCATGCTTTGCAGCGTTCTACGGCAATTGACAATCGCACGGCAATCGCCGAAAATTCGGAATTCACCAGCGTTCGCCCCGTTCGTCTAGTGGCCCAGGACAGCGCCCTCTCACGGCGCAGACAGGGGTTCGACTCCCCTACGGGGTACTTCCTCGCCGGTTTTATGCGCTCCCGCGCGGCGTTTGGCCCGCGGCGGCGCGCTTGGGCAACTGCCGAGAAATAGCCGCCAGCAGCGTGGCGGAGCTGGCGGGCTTGGCGACGTAGTCGCCGTAGCCGGCCTCCTCGGCCATACGCCGATGCTGCCGGCCCGCAAATGCCGACAGCGCAATCGCCGGCGTGGCCGCCGCGCCGAACTCCGCTTCCAGGGCCCGTATCCGCCGCAAGAGATCGAATCCATCCTCTCCGGGCAGGCCGATGTCGCTCACGATCACGTCGGGCCTGTTCTCTTGGTACGCCCTGACGGCGGCATCCGCCGAGTTTGCCGCCGTTACCTGCGCGCCATAGGACGTAAGCATGTGGGTCAGCGCATCAGCAGTTCGCCCGTCGTCCTCTACCAGCAGAATGCGCACATTCGCAATGGCGTCGTCGCTGAAGCTTGCGTCAGCAGTGCATGTATCTTCCGTATGCATCTCGCCGGGCGAATTCAGCGGCAATCGCACCGTAAAGGTTGCGCCCTGGCCGGGGCCCCTGCTTTGCGCATCAATGCTGCCGCCGTGCAGTTCCACGAGCTCTCGACAAATGGCCAACCCTAAGCCGAGTCCGCCATAGGAGCGCGTCGCGGAATGATCTGCCTGGCTGAATGGCGTGAAAATATAGGGCAGAAAATCCGGTTCGATGCCTTGTCCCGTGTCGGCGACGCGCAGCTCGGCCGTTCTCTCGGTGGTCGCGTACGAGACGGTGACGCGGCCGCCCGAGCGGGTGAACTTTACGGCGTTGGTCAATAAATTGCCGAGGATTTGACGAAACCGGTCGGCGTCCACCGGAATTCTGCCGCAATCGGCCGGAAGGTCGGCGATCAGCTCGACGCCGCGGTCGTGCGCTACCGGCCTTATCGTATCGATCGTCATCCTGATCAGCGGTTCAATTTCAATCACCCGGCGATTGATTCGCAGTTTGCCCGAGGCGATGCGCGCCGTGTCGAGCAGGTCGTCTAGCAGTTGCTGCTGTGAATGGGCGCAGCGCTGAATGGCTTGCAGACCCTCTTGGCGATCCTGTTCTTCCAGCGACTTGTGTTGGAGCATTTCGCTCCAGATCAAGATCGAAGACAGCGGCGTCCTCAGTTCGTGAGATAGACGCGTCAGAAATTGGTCTTTGATATGGTTGGCGTTTTCGGCTTCGCGGCGCGCGGCCTGTTCCCGCTCCAACAGCGCGTCGCGCTGCTGCTCGATCCGCTTGCGCGCCGTCTCGTCGCGCAGGATCTTGACGAAGCCGGTGAGTTGGCCATGGGAGTCGCGAAGCGCCGTAAGTACGCCGCTGCCCCAGAAGTGCGAGCCATCCTGCCGCCGGTGCCACGTTTCGTCGACCGCCCTGCCGTGGTGGATCGCGGTCTCGATCTCGCGCTTTAGTTTTGCCGGCGGATCGGGGTCTGCATAGATCAGCGACCCGCTCTGGCCAATTACCGCTTCGGCGCTGTAGCCGGTAATGTTCTCCGCCCCGACGTTCCAGGATCGGATAACGCCGTGCGGATTCATCAGGATTATCGCAAAATCGGGGGCGCCCTCGCTAATCAGGCGAAAACGAGCGTCGCTTTCTTGCCGCGCCAGATCGGCTTCTTTCATCGCCGTCACGTCGAGGAACGTGATAACGACGCCGTTGATTCGATTGTCCAACGTCCGGTACGGCAAGATGCGACGGACATGCGTGCGGCCGCCGTCGCTGGCGATTTCTTTCTCGTTCGGCATGAGCCGCTCTAGCACGTCCTGGCAGTCGGCAATCAGCGACTCATCCGCGAATTTGAGCTTCATGTCGCTGAGCGGCCGCCCAACGTCCGACGGAATCAATTCCACTAGTTCCTTCACGGCCGGCGTGTATCGGCGGATGCGGAACCGCGTGTCCAAGAAGATGACGGCGATATCGGTGCTGGACAGCAGGCTGCTGAGGTCGTTGGAGGTCGCCTCGTGCTCCTCGATTTTCGTCTGCAGTTGGACGTTAACGGTCGTTAGCTCCTCATTGAGCGACTGCAGCTCTTCCTTGCTGGTTTCCAGTTCTTCGTTGGTGCTCTGCAGCTCCTCGTTGATGCTCATCGTCTCTTCATTGGACGCCCGCATCTCCTCGCTGCTGGTCTGCAATTCCTCGATCGTACTTTGCAATTCATCGCGAACGCGCGCCAGCTCCGCTTCCAATTCGACGACTTCCTGCTTACCCCCCTCCACTACGACGGGCCGCGGCTCCCGTACTTCGTGAAACGTAACCACGTAATAGCCGCTGGCAAGCTTCGACTCCAACGGTTCAACCGCTACTTCGACTCGGAACCGGCCGGCCTGCGTCTCGAAGACGCCGTCGCGGGCCGTCGCCTTGCGGTTTTCCGTCACAGCCTGATCCAGCGCCGCGCGCACGGTGCCGCGCAGGTGTTCCCGGGCCAATAACAGCAGCTCCCGCGTCGGCTCGCCGGCGGGCTGCGCGAGGTACGGCGCCGTATCGCCGTGGAAATACACCACTCGGTGTTCCCGGTCGATCGTCACTGCCGGCGGCGTGTAGCAATCCATCAGCTTGCGATGGGTCAACTGGGCCACCGTTAGACGACCGCCCGTGCGCAGAAGAACCGATTCAGTCGGCGTCTCGGCATGGGCTTGCGGGAACGCGAAGTCCACGGCGCCGTGCCGCGTCGGACCGATCCGGCGAAAGATGCGGGCCCGCTTGTCAACCGTCTCGTAAAGGTCTTCGACGCCGTTGACCGTCTCGCTGCTGCCGAGGAACAGGGCCCCCCCTTCGCGCAGCCCGAAGTGCAACAGCGCGAGCACCCGCAGCTGCAGCTCGGGCTCCAGGTAGATCAGCAGGTTGCGACACGTGCAGATGTCGAGCTTGGAGAACGGCGGGTCTTGGATCACGTTTTGCGGCGCAAATACGACCAGCTCGCGCAGCTCCTTCTTAACGCGATAGATCGCGTCGTCGCGATCGAAGAACCGGCCGAGCCGTTCCGGCGAAACCTCGGCTTCGATGCCCAACGGAAACATGCCGGTGCGCGCCCGCGACAGCGAGCGCTCCGCCGTATCGGTCGCAAAGACCTTGATGTCGAACGTCTTGTTGGCCGCTTCAGCGGCCTCCCACAGCAGCATCGAGAGCGAATACGCGTCCTCGCCGCTGGAGCAGGCCGTTACCCAGCAGCGAATCGAGCTGCCCTCTTCCCGGGCGGCGATGAGGGGATCGATGACGCACCGGCGGAGCATCTCCCACGCCTCTGCGTCGCGGAAAAACCCTGTGACATGGATCATCAGATCGTCGGCCAGCGACGGGGCCTCGGACGAGCTCTGGCGCAGAAGCGTGGCATACTCGCTAAGCGACGGGACCTGGTGCAAGCCCATCCGCCGCTGAATTCGACGCAGCACCGTCGGCTTCTTGTAGCCCGAAAAATCCCGCCGGGTCCGAGCGCGGAGCACCGACAAGATTTCGCTCAGGGCATGCATGTCCCGCCGCGCGGCTATGCTGGCGAGGGAATTGGAAACCACGTAGGGATGCGAACAATATCGCAATAGCACCTCGGGCATTTCTTGCGGTCGCAAGACAAAGTCCGCATTGCCCGATTCCAGCAGGTGTCGCGGCATCGACGGAAACTTGGCCGATTCCGGATCTTGTGCGATCGCCAGTCCGCCTACGGCCTTGATGTTCTCAGCACCGGAGGAGCCGTTGGAACCCATGCCGGACATGATGATGCAGATCGCCCGTTGGCGCTGCTCTTCAGCCAGCGAACGGAAGAAATCGTCCACCGGCCGCCGGTGGCCGGGCGCATCGAGCGGCTCGCCCAGGTGCAGCCGGCCATCCCGAATCGTCATCGTCCGTCCCGGGCGGATCACGTACACCTGGTTGGGCTGGACCTCCGTGCCGTCTTCCACCTCGTGGGTCGGCATCTGCGTGTGCTTCGCCAGGATGGAACTCACCATGCTTTCGCGGTCGGGAGGAAGGTGCTGAATGACGACGAACGCCATGCCAGCGTCGGACGGCATGG
>JADLBW010000171.1 GCA_020847515.1 Pirellulales bacterium
CGCGCCTCGCCGGTCAACCCGCGCCGTCACTGCTCCCCAGGGCGTGAACGGTTACCTTGTTCAACAACGCGCGGGTGAACGTCGACCTGAGCAGCTACAGCATGGGAGTGGGTCAAATGCTTAGGCTGTTCGACGCCGCGCCTGGTCAATTGGCCGACGGGCATACATTCGGCGAGCTTAACGTTACCGGTGCGCCTGCCGGCCAGGCATTCCACCTGGCGTACGACGACGACCCGACTGGAGACGTCTTTCTGGTCCGCTCGGTGCCGGAGCCCGGTGCGGCGCTGCTTGCCCTCGTCGGCGTAGCCGCGCTTCCCGTGCTGCAGCGGCGACGGGGGGCCTAATTGCAGGATTTGAGAGCTGCCCGGACGACACACGACCGGCCTGGCTGCTGGGGGGCAGCCGGCCGGTCGCTGGCTTCGTTGGCCACGCTCCTCAATCCGAGAGCGGTTGTAACCTATGTTGCGAACGTGGCTCGCTGGTTTGTTATGTGCAGCAATGTGCTGCGGCTGCGGCTGCGGCGGCGAACAGCAGGCGCAGCAGTCGAACCTTCGCCTGTTGGCAGCGCTCTACGGCCAGTTTCGAGCCAGCCATCGCGGCCAATTGCCGCGCAGCGAGCAACAACTCAAGGAGTTCATCGCCAAGGAAAAAACTGAAGCCTTGTCGAATGCCGGCCTTGCGAACGTGAATGAACTGTTCGTCTCCAAGCGAGACGGTCAACCGTATGTGATCAGATATCAGCAGTCGCCAGATTGGAAGCACGAGGGCATAGTCGCCTACGAACAGCAGGGCGAAAACGGGGCCCGAGAAGCAGCGACGGATCTGGGGGGCATGACCGTGCTCAGTGACGAGCAATTTCAAGAGCAAGCTGCTCAGAGCCAAGTCGTAGATTAAGGAAGAGGAACTGCCGTGCGGGACTTTCGCGACATGCCCGGGCGTATGACGCGGGCCTTTACGCTGGTGGAGCTTCTGGTGGTGATCTCTATCATCGGCGTACTGATCGCCCTGCTGTTGCCGGCGGTTCAGGCCGCGCGGGAGGCCGCCCGACGAGCCGAGTGTACGAATAACCTCAAGCAGGTCGGCCTGGCGATGCACAATCATGTGGGCGCCCGCGGGTTCTTCCCGACTGGAGGTTCAGTGCCGTGGGCGTCGCCAAACGACTACGTCGAAATGCCGAGCGGGCGCCCCTATCCGGTCCCAGGTCTTGGGCTTGGTTGGGGATATCAGATTTTGCCGTATCGCGAGCAGGCCGCCATACAAAATGTGAAGCCGACGGCGACCTCCGGAAACGTCGGCATCACGCTGCAACAGCAATCGGTGCCGATGTTCAACTGTCCGTCGCGGCGCCCCCCGACCAACTTTGTCGGCGCCGGCGTAGATACCTGGCCCATGGATTACGCCGGCGTAACGCCGGGGCGGCAACCGGACCTTAACGCGGACCCGAAATGAGGGCGACTTCTGGGGCTGGCACGCCAGCAATCTGTGCAGCAACTCGAACAACCCGTGCATTTGGCAAATTCGCGCCAATTTGGAATTCCACGGCATCATTGTTCGCACCGACTGGGACTCTACGAAGAACCCGCCGCGACCCTTGGGCAACACGCCGCCATGCAAGCCGGCTCACATCACCGACGGCATGAGCAATACGCTAATGATCGCCGAAAAGCGCGTTCCTGCGGATATGTACGGCGGCGGCCACTGGGGGGACGATCGAGGATGGCTCGACGGCTGGGACGGCGATTCAATGCGAGCGACTTATTATCCCCTCGCGCCGGATGTTCCGCTCGAGGGCGACCCCTTTCCGAATTCGGACGATGACGATCGCGATTACGGTTACTGCGTCGGCTCGGGGCATGCCTTTGGCGTATACGGTCTCATGGGGGACGGCTCGGTGCGCCCGCTGAGCTACGACGTCGACCGGTTGATTTTCAACTGGCTCGGTACTCGTGACGACGGTCAAACGGCCGACCCATCATAGGCTACGTCGTATAAACAAGGCAGACTATCAATGGATGGCAAATTCGTTGCTAACAAAGTTGCCGTAGGACGCCAGGCCGGCTTTACCCTCGTCGAATTGCTGGTCGTCATCGCCATCATCGGCGTGCTCATTGCCTTACTACTGCCGGCCGTGCAAGCCGCTCGCGAGGCCGCCCGCCGGACGCAGTGCAGTAATAATCTCAAGCAGGTGGGGCTGGCCGTTCACAACCACGTTGCTGCACTGGGTTTCTTCCCGACCGGCGGCACCTATCCGTGGGCCAGGTTAAGCAACTACGTGACCCCGGACGGCCGGCCCTTCACCGCCGAGCGCCAAGGGCTAAGCTGGGCCTTCCAGATACTTCCCTACCGCGAGGCGGCAAGCGTGCATGGCGGCATGCGCGACGACCCGGTGAGCGGCACGCAGGCGACCGAGTTGCTGCGACGCACGCTGGTTCCGATGTACAACTGCCCCTCCCGCCGCGGCCCTACGCAGTGGCCGGTCGAACGATTCTGGCTGATCGATTACGCGGGCGTCACGCCCGGAAAAGAGGTCGAGTTCGACAATTCGAAACTTAACGAAGGTGATTTCCGCGGCTGGCACGCCCAAGACGTCTGCCGCAAGATCAAGGACTCCTGCATTTACAACCTGCGCAAGGGCTTGGAATTTCACGGCGTCATCGTCCGCACCGACTACAGCCACGACATTACCCCGCCGGGGCCGCTGGGCAACGACCCGCCCACCCGGTTCCAGCGCATTACCGACGGGGCCAGTAACACGCTGATGATCGCTGAAAAGCGGGTCCCGCCGTATAGCTACGATGCTGGCGGGCATTGGGCGGACGATTGCGGCTGGGCCGACGGTTGGGACGGCGACGTGATGCGCGCCACCTATTATCCCGTTGGCCCGGATACGACGATCGAACAGTCGGGCGTGGACGACTGGCATTACGGTTTCTGTCTGGGTTCGGCGCATTCATTCGGCGTTTATGGCTTGTTTGCCGATGGCTCGGTGCGCCCGATCGTCTACGAGGTCGACCGGATCATGCTCAATTGGCTAGGCAATCGCGATGACGGCGAGGTGGTCGACGCCACGCTATGATCCTTATTGCGAATACGCGCGTAGCTCAACTGCATTCGATTTTGCGAACATGTTTCACAGCGGGAGCTTCACATGAGAAATTGGGTCTTTATTCTCTTGGCGGCTTGTCTGGCGCTACTTGTCGTCGAACCAAGTCAGGCGGAGCCCTTTCGCGAAATCACATTCACGCCGCCGGGAGTCGTTGGCGATTTTGGCAATCCGGCCAATTGGAGCGATCCGTTGGCAGCGCCCCCGCAAGATCCGCCCGGGGCGCCGATAGTCGACTGGGGCAATACGTGGTACTACATCAACGCTGGTCACACAGCCGAGATTAACGCCGGCTCGCCGTTCGGCTCCCACTTCGCCGTTTGGCACATGTTCCCCGGCGATTCTCCGCAGTTTAGCCCAAATACGCCGCCGAGCTTCGGCCGTTTAGTCTTGAACGGCGGACCGGAGCCTGCTCCTGGCGAATTCGGCGCCTCGCTCACCGTGCTGGGCGCGAATCGGCTCATCCTCGGACAACGAGCCAACATGGGCGGCGCGGCGCACGGGTTCGATCCCTCGACCGGCGACGGCGAGCTGATCATGAACGGAGCGTCCGATCTGCTGGCTGACGGCATTGTCGTCGGCGAGCGAGATCGCGGGTATATGTTCATCGGGCCCGATGCGCGCGTTCGCTGCGGCCGCATCAACGATTCAAGCGACCTAATTCTGCAGGACATGCGCATCGGGAGCTTCGGACCCTCCCGGGGCGAGACGGAACCAATTCCGGTGTTGCTCGAAGGAGACGGTTTGGTGGTCGTGCAAGGCAGCCTCACCGCCAACACGTTGTACATGCCCGAGTCGGGCGCTTCGGGCGAGTTGCAGCTCGACGGCGGCGACGTCGTATTCCGTCGCGTGATCTTGAACTTTGAGCCGGGCCGCGCGAGCCGGTCGTCTAAGATCTCTATCAACGGCTCGTCAGGCAGTTTCTCAATTACCGCCGGCGATCTGCTGGCCAACCATTCGTCTGTAACCCTTTCGTACACGGCCGACGCCGACGGCGTGGTTCCGATTATCGGCCAGGCCGGGGCTGACGTCGATTCGGGCAACTTGGAACTGGATCTGGACGCGCTACAATTCACGCCTACGACCAAGCTGACGCTGGTCGATGTTTTGCCCGACCTGCTGTTCGGCGAATTCGGTTCGGTGAATTTCCTGGGCAACACCACGGCTAGTCTTAACTACGACTACATTAACGGGGACATCTATCTCGACAACTTCCAGCGCACCTCGCAGCCGCTGGCGGGCGACTTCAATGAGAACAATTTTGTCACCGGAGCGGATCTCGAGATCTGGGGGGACGGCTTCGGCCTTTCTGGCTCGGCTACCCATACGCAAGGCGACGCCGACATGGATCACGATGTCGATGGGCGCGATTTTCTCATCTGGCAACAGCAATTCGGGCTAGCCCAGGGCGTCGCGACCGCAGCCGCCGTGCCCGAACCCGGGTGTTGGCTGCTCCTCGCTCTATCCCTCTCGCCGCTGGCGATTCATGGCCGTCAACGTAGGCGGTAGGCCCCGACGCCGCGGGCGCTCCTGAGGGATGCGTATCGCGCAGAGGTCTGTCTTCCGGCATGGCCTGCCGACTTCGAAACTCAATCGCGAGGCGTGATGTATCAACGCAGTTGTCGCCGCACCAGAGGTTTCACGCGCGTTCGCCGCCCTGGCTCTCGGTCGGTCATATGCACGTGTGTTTTCGCGCTCAGCGCGGCGACGCATGCCTCGCGCGGCGAAGCTCAGCTTTCGCTGGGACCGATCAACCTGCTGCCCAACGCCCCGTCGACGTATGAAATGCGCGACTGGCGCGAGGTAGCGGCCCACTTCGACGCCTTGGCATTCGCTACGACCGCTACGGGGCAGTTCCTGCCCATCCCGCGCCGCGACGACACCCCTGAGTCCTCATTGCTGGACGTCTCCTATGGATTGCCTTCGTACGTGGGCGATGCGCGGACCTACGGCAACGGCGAGCCGGTGGTCGAGGGAATTCCGACGCTGGGGGCCGTGTTAGGCTCGACCCTGCTGGGCATCGATAAATCGTCGGGTCCCGTCAATTGGGTCTCCGTCACGCGCGAATACTACATCAATCGCAATCAAGAATTCATCGTCATGAACAACCCCGACACGGTTTCGGGGCAGTCAGCGTGGTACGAGATCTTTCCCAATATCTTGTTCTACAGTATCGCCGATCGCTATCCGAATGAGTCCTACTTGCCCGCCATCCTGGATACGATCGACGGCAAATTTTACGACGCGGTTAACGTAATGACCGCCGGCGGCACGGCGGCGAACTTCAACTACACCGCGTACGATTTCGCCGACCGCATGCCGCGGTACAACGGCATTTGGCGCGAACCCGACATGGGCCTAGGCATGGCGTGGGTGGAACACGCGGCGTACTGGCGCAATCGGGAGTCCGATCCCGCGGCAGCGGCCCAATACCTGCAAGCGGTCGACTGGGCGCTTCAGGCCTATGAAAGCAGAACCTCTAACCCCCATTACGAAATTCTTACCCCGTTCGGAGCCTATGCCGCGGCTCGCATGAACGCCGAGCACGATCGCAATTACAACGTGCACAAATACTTGGATTGGGTATTCTCGCGCAGCGCGGCCCGACCGGACTTGATCATGATTAGCGGGGAACCGTGGGGCGGCCAGGACGTAGGCGGGCTGATGGGCGGCATGCGGCCCAACACGAGCAATGTCCAGGGCTACGCCTTCGCCATGAATACCTATGCCACGGCGATGCCCGTCGTTCCGTTGGCGCGCTACGAGGATCGCTACAGCCGCGCCATCGGCAAGTGGATGCTTAATGCGGCGAGCGCCGCGCGGCTGTTCTATGCCAACGCCCATCCGCCGCAGAACCAGTCGTCCGAATTCTGGACGGGCGATCCGCAGAGCGCGATCGCCTACGAGGGGTTGCGGCATCACTGGCTGCCGCCGCACTTGCTAAAGCCCGGCGAGAACGAGGAGATCTACGCCGCCGGCGACCCCCTCACCTATGGTTGGGGACCGCTTACTGATTTTGGCATCTACGGCTCCGCGTTCACCGGCGTCTTCGGCTCGATCATTCGCACGACGAACGTCGAGAAGGTGCTGCAGCTCGACCTGTTAGCCACGGATTTCTATCGCGACGCCGCTTATCCTACGTACTTGTATTACAATCCTCACCCCGTCGACGCCTCGATCGCCATTGATCTGGATGAGGGGGGCGCCTTCGACCTGTATGACGCCGCTGCCAACCGCTTTCTAGCGCGGCGGGCGACCGGGCGAACCTATTTTAACGTGCCGCAAGACAGCGCCGTGCAACTCGTACTGATTCCCGCAGGAGGAACTCCGGTTCTCCAGGGGCGAAAACTGATGGTCGACGACATCGTAATTGACTACAACGCGACGATGCTTGCCGATAACCTCCTCCGTAATGGCGACGCTGATGCACCGGTCGTCGGCGCCGCCGCCACGCCGGCCTTCTGGAACCGCAGCAGCAGCGCCGTCTGGACCACTGACCACGCGCTGAGTCCGACGCACTGCCTCAAGATCGCCGACGCCAGCGCCGCGCGCCAGGACGAATGGCGATCCTACCCCGCGGC
>JADLBW010000172.1 GCA_020847515.1 Pirellulales bacterium
ACGGCGGCCGTACTGCCAGGTCTTGGTTCCCTTCGAAACATCCGCCGATGTACCATGGGGCGCGCGCCTACTTCTCCTCCAGGAGCATCGACATGAACATCGATCGCCGCACGCTGCTGTCGAGCGCCGCCGGCGCCGTCGCCGCCGCCAGTCATGCCCCGGCCGCCGCCGAAGAATCCCCCGCAGTTGAGGCCCCCGCGCCCTCGACAGCTTCTCTTCAAGCCGGGAAACGCGGCACCCCGATCGCGATCTCCACCTATTCCTTCTGGCGGTTCAAGGACGACTCCAAGTTGCCGATCGAGACCTGCATCGACGAAGCGGCCCGCCTGGGCTTCGACGCCGTCGAGCTGCTGCACATCCAGATGGAGAGCCAGGAGGACGCCTACCTGCAGAAACTCAAGCAACGCGCCTTTCTCAACGGCATGAGCCTCTGCGGCCTCAGCACCCACCAGGGATTCGTCTCGCCCGACAAGGCGAAGCGCCAAGAAAACGTCGACCACACCAAGGGCGTCATCGAGCTGGCCTACAAGCTCGGCATTCCCACGATGCGGGTCAATACGGGCCGCTGGGGCACGTCGAAGGACTTCGATGAACTAATGGCCAACCGCGGCGTCGAGCCGCGCCTCGAAGGCTACACCGACGACGACGGCTTCAACTGGGTCATCGATTCGCTCGCCCAGTGCCTTCCTACGGCCGAAAAGTGCGGCGTCACCCTCGGGCTGGAAAACCACTGGGGCCTGGGGCGCACGGCCGAGGGAGTGCTGCGGATCGTCCGCGCGATCAATTCGCCCTGGCTCGCTGCACGCTCGACACGGGCAACTTTCTCGAAAATCCGTACGACCAGCTTGAGATGATGGCCGATGACACCGTCTTCGTGCAGGCCAAGACCTATTACGGCGGCGGCATCTGGTACACGCTAGAGCTGGACTATCGGCGCATCGCCGAGATGCTCCGTCGGCATGACTATCGCGGCTATATCTCCCTGGAGTTCGAAGGCAACGAGGACTGGCGAACCGCCCTTCCCAAGAGTTTGTCCCTGCTGCGGGAAGCCTTTGGTGCGTCATAAGCAAGCGCTCGACCCCGCGCGTGGGCGAGCGACGCCGACGCCCACATGGCAAAACCGCGGCCAGCGCCCCTGCGGGGGCGTGCCGCTGCCTAATCTCCTGCCAGTCGCCCCGACACTCTCGCCGCCGTTCCCCATATTCCTCAGCCCCTGTCCTTGCAGCCATGCCCCCCGATCCCGCCGTCATGCCCGGCTACCAATTCGCCAGCGACAACACCGCGGGCGCCTGTCCCGAGGCCCTCGCCGCGTTCGTCGAGGCCAACGCCGCGGCGGTTCCCTCCTACGGCAACGACCGCTACACCGCCGAGGTTTCCGACCGCCTCCGCGAGCTGTTTGAAACCCCCTGTGAAGTCTTTTTCGTGTTCAACGGCACGGCCGCCAACTCGCTGGCCGTTTCGGCCTGCTGCAGGCCCTATCACAGCGTGATATGCAGCGACATGGCCCACTTGGAAACCGACGAGTGCGGCGGGCCCGAGTTCTTCTCCGGCGGGTCGAAGATCCTGCTGGCCGCCTCGCATCAGGGCAAGCTCGACCCCGCCGCCATCGAAGAGCTCGCCACCCACCGCAGCGACATCCACTACCCCAAGCCGCGGCTCGTCAGCCTCACGCTGCCGACCGAACTGGGGACCCTCTATACGCTGGAGGAGCTCGACGAGCTGGGCCGACTGGCCAAACGCTTGGGCCTTCGCGTCCACGTCGACGGCGCCCGCTTCGCCAACGCCGTCGCGGCCCTGGGGGCGACGCCCGCCGAGATCGTCCGCCGCGGCCAGGTCGACGTGCTTTGTCTCGGCGGAACCAAGATCGGCCTGCCGGTGGGCGAAGCGGTCATCTTCTTCGACTGCGACCTGGCCGGCGAATTCGCCTACCGCTGCAAGCAGGCCGGCCAGCTCGCCTCGAAGATGCGCTTTCTAACCGCCCCCTGGCTGGGCATGCTCTCGAGCGACGCCTGGCTTCGCCACGCCGCGCATGCCAACGCCATGGCAGGGCGACTGGCCGCGGGCTTCGCCGCGATCCCGGAGGTTGAGCTGCCCTACCCTACGCAGGCCAACGCCGTCTTTGCCGCCTTGCCGCGAGCGATCCACCAGCGACTCCAAGCCCGCGGCTGGCACTACTACACCTTCATCGGCCAGGGCGCCGCCCGCTTCATGTGCTCCTGGGCGACTACCGAGACGGATGTCGACGCCCTGCTCGGCGACGCGAGGGGCGAATAGTCCGTCGTCGCCGCAGCGCCCACCCAGGGATCATTTCGCGCCCCCCTCCTGCCGCGGCGAGGAGGAGATCGAGATGCCAGCGCCGCGATTTACGCGGGCGGTCTGACCCGCCTGCGAGCGCACGCGACAACCCCAGCCCAGCCCGCCGCCAGTCCCAGCAGCGATCCCGGTTCTGGCACAGGGACGGCGACGACAAAATGGGAACCGGTGACCCCGCTTCCGCCGCCAGCCCGCGTGTACCACAGCGCCAGCGAACGGGCCCCCGACACGTCGAACACGGAGGCGTCCTCACGGCTGCCGCCCACTGCACTCAGCACGCCGCTTGCCGGGTTCCACCTGGGAAACCTCGACGCAGCGCCTTGCTGCGTCTCCAACTGCTCCAACAAGGCTAGGGTTCCGCCCAGCGTTGAAATCTGCACCTGCTCGTTGCGATTGGCGATGTCGACGTCGATTACGATCAGCCGCGCCCCGGCCGGCAGCGCCGGCGTAAAGGCCAATTGCACCAATGCGTCGGCCGCCGAGTTGGCGGCGCCGTTTTCGAACCACATCGCCGGCATGCTCGCGGCGAACTTTTCCACAAAGCCGGCGTCAGTCGCATTGAACGCCCGGCTATAGACGATGTCGTCGCCTGCAGTCGAAAAGAGCATCGATCCCCGGACGGCGCCCAGTGGCGAAACATGCGTGTTTCCGCTGGTCGCCGTCCAGGACGCGTAGGCCAGCGGCTGCTGTTGATCGGCCCCCGGCGAAGCGGCGGCAAACGCCGTCCAAAGAACCCCTATCAGAATCGTGCGGCCGGCGAACCGTCCGGCAACACCCGGCGCAAAGCGCGCCAGCCAAGCGGCGACGAACATGTGTGGCTCCAGCAGTCGAGTAAAGAAAACTTGGCCCAGAACAACTCAAGTTTTCTCATGAGCCACAATCGGTCGTAGCGCCAAACGGATAGAAGGAGGTGGATGGATATTAACCCGCCGGACTGACCTCTTCAAGCACTTACGGCGTGCCGGGCGCGGCCCGCGGTCTTGCCGCCCACCGCGCCGCCGACCCATCCCGCCCCGCTGCAATCGCGGGCGGCCCTCGCGCCGCTGCCGAAACCAGCTCGGTGCGCTAGGCCCCCGTCGTGACCGGCAATCTCGAGCCGTCGCCCGCCGGCGTCACGCTGCGGCGATGTGATTCAGTTTTCCTAGCACGCTCTCAATCAACTGCTCCTCAGCCACGACGATCCCGCGGACCGACGGGGTCCGCGTGCGGTGCTCCTCCACCCGCTTGCTCTTGAGCACGTGCTCCAAAATATCGGACACTAGCCGCCGTTCATCTTCCGTTAGCGTTACCTGAAACTCGCTCATCGCTGCCTCCATAAATAAACGGCCGACGTCGACTCCGGCCTGCCAAATCTATTATAGCCGCCTCGCGCTCGCCTGACCCGTTGCCGCTCGTTCCTCGCCGCTTGAGCAGTGCGAAATCCGCGCCGAAATGCGGTCGCGCTCAAGGGCAGCGGCCGGGGCCGCACGGCGTCCCGCCAGGGCCGAACTCAATCGCTGATCCCGACCGCCCCAGAGAAACCCGAGGCGGTGGGCGGGCCATCTCAGCCGGCACGGCATTGGCCGTAGCGCCTGTTCGCCCGCCGGCGCAGGTTGCCGGGCATTGGCACGTTCAGCGGCAGGCTTTGCAAAGGTGCAGCAGACGCGTACGTTAGTCCAAGTCTCGCTGCAGCAACCGGCCGCGGCGCCCCCCGCAGCAAGCCTCCCTTGAGGACCTAGCTATGACCTACGCCGAAATCCTGCTTCCCGAGTTCGATCGCGAAATGCACAGCACCCGCAAGCTCCTCGAGCGGCTCCCGGATGACAAATTCGACTGGCGGGCCCACCCCAAGAGCAACACGATTGGCTGGCTGGCCAACCACCTGGCCGAAATCCCCGGCTGGGTCGCGGGGGTGCTTAACCAGACGAACTTTGAGATCGCGCCCCCAGGGCAGGCCCCCTATCGCACGCCGCAGCGGGCCCGCCGGCAGGAGGTGTTGGACGACTTCGACAAGAACGCGCAGGCCGCGCGACAGGCCCTCGCGCCGACGACCGACGAGGCGATGCGCCAGTCCTGGTCGCTGCTGAAAGGGGGCGAGGTGATGTTCACGATGCCTCGGGCCGATGTGATGCGCTATTTCATCCTGAACCACCTGATCCACCACCGGGCCATTCTCACCGTCTATTTGAGACTGAACGACATTCCGGTCCCCGGCATGTACGGCCCCTCAGGCGATGAATGAATCCCCTGCCCGCGGCTAGCGGCCTGGCGGCTGGGCAGCGGCTCAGTGCCAACGCCGCAGGTCGCCGGCCCGCCCCAGTGCGTCGCGGATCTGTCGCGTAGCCGTCGCGGCCTCTTCGCCGCCGCGGGCGTCGCGGACCATGCCCCTGGCGCGGCCAAAAAAGATCGTGGCATACCGCCGCCCGCTCCTCTATCCTCAAGACATGGCATTTAGCTGGCGCCGCCCCGGCCGCTGTCGCCCTGATCGGAGGCTTATTGTCGCCTGATCTGTCGCCTGACGATATTCGCAACCTGTTAATGGCGTAGAACTTAGAATTTTGTCGCCGAAAATGCACATCGCTCCGGCGACGCCGCCACTCCCAGCCAGCCCCCCCGCCCACAGCCC
Organism: Pirellulales bacterium; assembly: GCA_020847515.1. Classification (GTDB taxonomy): domain Bacteria; phylum Planctomycetota; class Planctomycetia; order Pirellulales; family Lacipirellulaceae; genus Lacipirellula. The sequence goes on from JADLBW010000172.1 coordinate 4,919, forward strand.
ACAGCCCACAGCCCACAGCCCATGTGGCCCGATAAGGACGAAACGGTCGAACTACTGGACCACGCCCGCCGCGGCGATGCGGCCGCGGTCGAGGGCCTGATGGAGCGCCACCGCGACTCGCTCCACCACATGATTGAATGCCGACTGAACGCCGGCGTAGCGCGCCGCGTCGACGCCAGCGACGTCGTCCAGGAGGCCCTGCTGGCGGCCAGCAAACGGCTGGCGAGCTACTTGCAGAACCCTGCCATGCCGTTTCACGCCTGGCTGCGACAGATCGCCCGCGATCGGCTAGCCGACGTCTATCGTCGCCAGTTGGCCGACAAGCGCGACGTCGCTCGCGAGCAGCCGCTGGCCGAGGGGCGTTCGTCGTTCGACGCCGCCGCGCAACTCCGCGACGACGAGCTGACCCCGGCCGCCATGCTCTTAAGGAAAGAGCTTGCCGCCCGGTTCGAGCAGGTCGTCGATCAGCTCGACGAAACGTCGCGTGAAATCGTCCTCATGCGGCACGCCGAGCAGCTTACCAACTCCCAGGCGGCCGAAGTCCTGGGCCTCAGCGAGCCCGCGGCGTCGATGCGTTACCTGCGGGCCCTGCGGCAACTGAAGGCGCTCCTCGGCGATAGCGCCGCCCAGTGGCTGGAGTGACCCCTCGATGAGCGCCGATCCGACCGCCCTGCACCTCGACGCCGAGGCGGCCCGCCACGCCCGCCTGGCGGCCCTCGTCGACGAGATGCTCGCTACGGTCCGCAGCGGCGGCGACGTGGACGTCGAGATCGCCGCCGCCCAGCATCCTGCCCTGGCCGACGAACTGCGCCAGTTATGGCCCGTGGCCGCCGTGGCTGAGGAATTGGCCCGCCCAGCGGGGCGGTCGCCCCAAGCGCCGCCGCCGACGGCCGGCCCCGCCGGGGCGACCGCGGGCGTAGCCCCGCTGGGGCCGCGGGGCTTCGACGACTATGAGTTGCTCGAAGAGCTAGGTCGCGGCGGCATGGGCGTCGTCTATCGCGCCCGCCAGAAGAGCCTCGACCGCATCGTCGCGCTGAAGATCGTGCTCCGCGGCGCTACGGCGACGCCCGCGGACCTGGCCCGGTTCCGCGGCGAGGCCGAAACGGCCGCCCGGCTCAACCACCCCCACATCGTACCCGTGTATGAAGTGGGCCAGCACGAAGGACTCCCCTACTTCACCATGCAGTACGTGCCGGGCCAGACCTTGGCCCAACGCCTGGCCGATGGGCCCCTCAACGGACGGGACGCGGCCTGGCTGCTGGCGCCGGTCGCCCGCGCGATCGCCGACGCCCATCAGCACGGCGTCCTTCACCGCGATCTGAAACCCTCCAACATCTTGATCGACTGCCAGGGAAGGCCCTATGTCAGCGATTTCGGTCTGGCCAAGCGGCTGACGCCAGGCCCCGGCGGCGATCGAGGCGACCCCCATGCGTCGTTGACGCAAAGCGGCGCTATCCTGGGCACGCCCGGATATATGAGCCCGGAACAGGCCGCCGGCGGCCGCGGCGTCGTCGGCCCGGCGAGCGACGTCTATAGCCTTGGCGCCGTCCTCTACGCCGCGCTCACGGGGCGGCCGCCGTTTCAAGCCGCTACGCCGATCGATACGGTTCTCATGGCGCTGGAACAAGAGCCCGTATCGCCCCAATTGCTTAACCCCCGCGTCGACCGCGACCTCGAAATGGCGGCCCTCAAGTGCCTGCAGAAACCGACGGAGCTGCGCTACGCCACCGCCGGCGAACTGGCCGACGACCTGGAGGCCTACCTGGCCAACGAACCGCTGGCCGCCCGCTCGTCCCGCTTTACGCAAATCCTCACCCGCGCCTTCCGCGAAACTCATCATGCAGCGATCCTCGAAAATTGGGGGCTGTTGTGGATCTTGCACGCCGCGGTGCTGCTGATTCTCTGCCTGGTGACGAACGCTTTTCAACTGGCGGGCGTGACGTCCCGGTGGCCCTATGTCGGGCTCTGGACGCTCGGGCTGGGAAGCTGGGCGGCGATCTTTTGGAATCTCCGCCATCGCAGCGGTCCCATTACGTTCGTCGAGCGGCAGATCGCCCACGTGTGGGCCGGAGCGATGATCGTCGATACCCTGATGTACGCCATCGAATGGCAGCTCAATCTGCCGGTGCTAACTTTATCGCCGCTGCTGGGTCCCATCGGCGGTTCGGTGTTCCTCGTAAAGGCGGCCGTGCTGTCCGGCCGGTTTTACGTCCACGCCGCCCTGTTGTATCTCACCGGGCTGACGATGGCGTGGCTCCAGCGGCAGTCGTTCATGCCGAACCTGGGACTGACCGCCTTCGGCGTCGTCTGCGCACTGTGCTTCTTCGTCCCCGGCTGGAAATACTACCGCCAGGTCCGCCGGCAAAATGCCTCCCTCTAGGCGGCGTCCGGGGCGCGCGCCGTCAAGACCGCCGACCGAGACCCTCCGAGAGTTCCGCCCGCCTTAAAGAATCCGTTGCCAGGACGTTTCGGCCGCGCACTACAGTCGCACTCCCGGAAACCCGCGGCTATAATAGACTGGCCGAGCGCCCCGTTAATCGCGCCTGGACGCATCGGTTGCGTACGCTTTTCAATCGCTAATCGCAATGCCTCCGCCCTCGAACCTTCGCCGGCGGCTTCTCAAAAACTCGCGTCGTTCACGCCAACTGAGGTTATCAGCATGCCCTTTGCTCTTGCCAAGCCTTGCCCCTGCGCCCGTTCGGACCGCCGGGCCGGTGCCGTCGCGCGCGGGTTTACGTTGGTCGAACTGCTGGTGGTAATCGCGATCATCGGCGTGCTGGTGGCCCTGCTGCTGCCGGCGGTGCAGGCGGCCCGCGAAGCCGCCCGCCGCTCCCAATGCTTGAATAATCTCAAGCAAATCGGCTTGAGCATGCAGAACTACCACGGCGTCTTCAATCGTTTTCCGTGGGGCGCGGTGAACCATGAGGGCTCGATGTGGTCCTACTACACCATGCCCTACATGGAAGAGCAGACGATCCAGAGCCTGGTCACGCTTGGCGCCCGCAACGGGGAACTAACCGACGACGGCTTGAATTGGGCCTATCCTGGGCCCTACACCCGCGAGGAGGTGAGCAAGAAGCTGGGCAACAAGAACCTGATCGCCTGCGAGACGCAGGCCTGGGTTTACCAGTGTCCTTCGGCCGCCTTCCCGGCTGGCGGTCAATACGATACCTCGCAGGACAACTACGTCGTCATGCAGCGTCAGCCTTGTTCGTATATCGGCAACGCCTCGGGGCTGGTGCTTAATCAGAACGGCCCTGAAGTCGAGCCGCGCAACCGGCATGACAAGATGAAGGCCCTGGACGGGGTTCTGTTCGGCAAGAGCGAAGTCGCCATCAAGGATATCCTCGACGGCACGTCCAACACCTTGCTCGTCGGCGAGGCCGCTCACGACACTGCCACGGTCGACCGCCTGGGCGGCGTCAAAGAGCACTCCTTCGGCAATCGCAAGGACCATTGGTACTTTGGCAGCGACGATATCGATACCAACGAAAGCCACGATCTTTCGGAAGCCGTGGGGTCAACTGCCGTGCCCATGAATTTTCAGGACCAGGTTGACGCCGGCACGGTCTGCGCCGTAGCCCCCGCGCCCGACTGCCAGAAGCTGCAACTCGCGTTCGGCAGCGTCCACCCCGGCGGCATGAACATGGTCAAGTGCGACGGAGCGGCGCAGTACATGAGCGAAGACGTCGATCTGGTCGTGTGGCGCGACCTGGGCACCCGGGCCTCGCAGCTCTACGTCAAAGATTAAGACTGTTCGCTTCAGTCTCGACGACGGCCGCCGCTGGCTTGCCGAAAACGTCCGATCCATCGGTAGACGAATTCCCCATGATCGCCTTGAATTACGCGGAATGTAGGCGGCGCAGCGGGTCTCTGCCGCGCCGCGCCGCTGCAGTAATACTGCTACTGGGCGCCGGGTGCACGGCCGAAACCCAGGCTAAGGTGCCTCCTTCGGCCCAGCTCCTGCTCGACGCCAAAGCGGCGCTGGCCAGCGGCGACAACGCCCGAGCGCTGGAAGCCCTCAACGCTTCTATCGATGCGCAGCCGACGGTGTGGGCCTTGGTGGAACGCGCCCGGCTCAACGCCAAACTGGGCAGCGATCAAGCCGCGCGGGACGATTGCCGGCAGTTGCGCAGTCTGGATCCTGAGAATCGCGACGCGGCCTGGCTGGAAGGGGAACTGAAAAAACCCGCCGCCGACCGCTTCGAGGGCAAGTTCGCCGACCCGCCCAGCGCCAGGAAGTGACCGGGCGATCGCTGTCGGTTGACTGTTGTCGGCCGCTCAAGCCGCCGCAGTTCAGCGGCTCGGACATTATGAGACGCGTATTATCCACCAGCGCCTCCTGGGCCGTGGCGATCATTCGCTTGATGGTCGGCGCGGTCTTCCTCTCCGAGGGCCTTCAAAAGTTCTTATTCCCGGCGGAGGTTGGCGCAGGCCGGTTTGCCAAAATTGGCTTTGAAGCGCCACAACTGACGGCCAACGTCGTCGCCTGCTGCGAGATTGCCGGCGGGCTGCTCGTTTTGCTGGGTTTGGCGACGCGGATCGCTGCCGTGCCGCTGATGGCCATCATGCTCACTGCGATCTACACCACCAAATTACCAATTCTGCAACAGCAGGGCTTCTGGAAAATGGCCCACGAAGCCCGCACCGACTGGGCGATGCTCTGGGGATCGTTCTATTTGTTCATCGTCGGCGCCGGCGCCTGGTCGCTCGACGCCCTACTCGACCGCCGCGGGACAAGTTCGACCGGCCGTGAACGATTGCCGGGGGCTCACTGAACCGGCCACCCTAGCGCTCGTTGCAGAAGAAACTGCGAACGGTTGTAATCGGCCACGCTGCGAATGTACTGCCGCTGAGCATTATCGAGCGCTTCGATGGCCTGCAGCGCCTCGATCGGCAGGCCCAACGCCTCTTGAATTCGCTCGGAGTTGCGGCGATACGACTGCCGCGCTGCCGCGATCGCCGATTCACCCTGTTCAATCTGTTGCCGCCGCGAGGCGATTTGTGCGTGCGCCTCGGCCACGTCCGCGGCGACCTTGTCCATGACTTGAACTTGCCGCCACCGGGCCTGCTCCAACCGTGCGCGGGCCGCATCTCGGGCCGCCTGCTCGCCCAGCCCGAAGTTGCGAAGTTCCCAATAGGCGACGCCGTCGAAATCCAGGCGGTCGTCGAAGCGGTCGATGTTTCCGCCGAGCCCTCCTCCATTTCCGCCGTAGCTGAGGCCTAACAGCACGCTCGGAATCAGCGGAGCATTCTCCTCGCGTCGCAGCCGTGCTACGGCCGCCCCGACGAGAAAGCGGCTTTCAGCCAATTCCGGGCGGTTCGAGAGCGCCGTAGCGACCAGTTGTTGCAGCGAACACTCCGCGGGCGCCAGATCGATCGGTACGATGCTCGATTCGGCCGGCGCTAATACGACGGTTGGATCCTGGCTCAGAAGTCGCGACAACCGCACGGACGCGACCTGAACGTTCTCGGCGGCCCGTTGCACTTCCATGGCGCGCACCGAAAACTCGGCATGGGCGCGATCCGCGTCGGAGGGAAGTCCCTGACCGGTACGTGCGTAATCGCCCGTGATCTCGGCCAGGCGCCGCGTGTGATCGCGTGTTTCAGCCGCGACGGCCTCAAGCTCCAGCGCTTCCAACAAATCGTTATAAGCCAGCGCTGTTTCCAACAGCACGTCGTTCATTGCTGCTTGACTTGCCTGGCGGCTGGCGGCGGAAAGTTGTCCGGCGATTCGCGGCGCGAAGATCGCATCTTTCAAATGAAAGTTCATTGCCATCCCCGGCACGGCGGGCGACCCCGCGCCAACCGCTTGGGCGCCCAGGCCGGCATAGAGCGAGCCGCGGCTGGTATCGATCATCCGACCCGCGACGTCTTGAATCGTCCCTTCATGCTTGTTGTAGTTCATTCCTCCGCGCAGCGAGGGAACCCATAACACTTCGGCGGCCTGCAGTTCCGCGAGGGCTTCACTGACCCGCTGCCGGGCAAAGGCGACCTGCGGGTTTTGGCCGCCCGCGGTCGCCAGCGCCGATGCAAAGTCGATCGTCTGCACATTCGCCGGCCTTGGCGCCGGCGGCGCGCTATCGTCGACTGGCGGAAGTAATTCCAGCGGCTGTGCGAGCAGCGCCGGTTCGACATCTGAGACAGTTACGGTCTGATCCATCGGTCCGCTGCTGGCGCCGCCGCTATTGGCCGCTGATTCCGCGCACGCCTGTTCGACGTCGCGTTCAGTCACGTGGCGCCCCGGTGAGTGAAAACTGCGCACTGCCGACGGGTTGGCGGCGACGTTCTGTTGGCAGTCGGCGGCGGCCGAGCGACCGCCGCCAGCTAGCTTGGTCCGCGGCGCGGCGCAGCCGGATCCCATGAGCGTGACGGCCGCGAAAATCAGTCCGCAAGCGGATGTATGCCGACCGATAGACATCCTCGCTATCCTTTGCCAACGCGGCCTCGGACGCGGTGGCGCTTGGGAAGCTCGATGTTGAGTTGATCGGCCGGCCGACTAGAATGAAGTCACACTGGCTTACCGCGGCGATCTAGACTGCCCGGCTTAGCCACCATTCTGCATGCAGTGCTAGCAGCAGTCGGCGTCGCCCGCGCCGTATAGGTGCGCCCCCCCCTGCGGGCGGGGGCGGTAGTGCGGTAAAGGCCGCCTCCTATCAGTCGACTGCCTCGCAGTCCGCTGCCGCAAAAGGTCAATCTGGCATGAATCTCATCTCCGCCGCCCTGCGACGACCCTTCACCGTAATGGTCGTCATCGCGGCGATCGCCATGGGCAGCCTGCTGGCGGTCGGCGGGGCGATGTGCGATCAACTCGGCATTCCCTATCCGGCCGGCCTACCCCGGGGTATGGAAGTCGACATCTTTCCCAATCTCGATCTGCCGGTGATCTACGTCTGCCAACCGTACGGCGGCATGGACCCCGCCCAGATGGAGGGGTTTCTCACCAACTATTACGAGTACCACTTTCTTTATATCGGCGGCATCCATCACGTTGAGTCGCGCAACGTTCAAGGTACGGCGCTGATGAAGCTTTACTTCCATCCCGGGACCGACATGTCTCAGGCGATGGCCGAAACGATCAACTATGTAAACAGGTCGCAAGCCTTCATGCCGCCCGGCACGGTTTCGCCCTTCGTGATGCGGTTCGACACCGGCAGCGTGCCGGTGGGATACCTGGTGCTTTCGAGTGAGACGCGGTCGATCGCCGAGATCCAGGATCTGGCGCTGTTTCGTATTAGGCCGATGTTTTCGAGCCTGCCGGGCGTTTCGGCGCCGCCGCCGTTCGGCGGCAGCGCCCGAACCGTAGTCGTCACCGTCGATCCGCATCGGCTGCAGTCTTACGGCATGTCGCCCGACGAAGTCGTGACGGCGCTAGTCAAGGGAAACTCGATTAGTCCGTCGGGAAACGTGCCGGTGGGCGACAAGTTCCCGATCGTCCCGGTCAATTCGGTTGTTCGCGAGGCCAGTCAACTCGGCACAATCCCGATCCGCACCGGCGCTTCGCCCGTGTTTCTGCGTGACGTCGGCATTGTCCAAGATGCGGCCGATGCGCCCGCCGGTTATGCATTGGTCAATGGCCGTCGGGCTGTGTACATCCTCGCCACGAAGCGTGCTGACGCCTCGACGCTGAGCGTCATTAAGAATATCAAACGCGCACTTCCGAAGATGAAGGACGCCTTGGGTGCGGAAGGAGAAGGCATCGAAGTCCGCTTCGAGTTCGATCAGTCGCCGTACGTCACCCGAGCCGTATCGGGCGTGGCGATTGAAGGACTGTTGGGCGCCGCGCTGGTCGGCCTGATGGTGCTCATATTCCTGCGCGACTGGCGCAGCGCCCTGATCGTCGTGCTTAACATTCCGCTGGCCCTCATGGCCTCGATTCTGGGGCTTTGGGTAACCGGACAGACGATTAATCTCATGACGCTCGGCGGGCTAGCGCTGGCCATAGGCATCCTCGTCGACGAAGCGACCGTGGAGATTGAAAACATTCACGCGCAGCTCAAACGCGGCCTGCCGCCGGCGCAGGCGGTGCTCGAAGGCGGCTCAAAGACGGCCATACCGCGCCTGCTGGCGATGCTGTGCATCCTCGCGGTGTTCGTCGCGTCGTTCTTTATGCAGGGGGCGGCGCGGTCGCTGTTCGTGCCGCTTTCGTTGGCGGTCGGGTTTGCCATGATCGCTTCGTACCTGCTGTCGAGCACTTTCGTGCCGGTGTTAAGCGTGTGGCTGCTGAAGCCTGGCCCTACGTCCGGCGGCGCGCTACCGTTGTTCTTCGAGCGGCTGGAGCGGCAATATGAGAAGCTGCTGGGGCGCGTGATCGGGCTCCGCGGTGCAGTGGCCGTCGGCTATCTGGCCGTAGCGGCCATCGCGATTGCGGCGTTCGGATCGCGGTTGGGCCGGGACATTTTTCCGGTCGTCGACGCCGGTCAGTTTCGTTTGCGCATGCGGGCGCCGGACGGAACTCACATCGCGCGCACTGAACAACTGGCCAAGACGGCCCTTCAGGAGATCCAGCAGGAAGTCGGCGCCGAAAACGTTGAACTGACGCTCGGCTACGTCGGAATGATCCATTCGAACTTTCCGGTGAACGCGGTCTATCAATGGTCGCGGGGGCCGGAGGAAGCCATCCTATACGTCGATCTCAGCGACGAACTAGGCATTAGCGACGAGCGATTGAAGGAGCGGTTGCGCGAGCGACTGGCCCAATCGATGCCAGACGTGCGGTTTTCATTTGAGCCGTCGGACATCGTCAATGAAGTCATGAGCTTCGGCTCGCCGACCCCCGTGGAAATTGCCGTCAGCGGTCCGAACTTCGCCGATAATCGGGCCTTTGCCGATAACGTGCGCCACGAGCTGGCAAAGATCGATTTTTTGCGTGATCTGCAGACGGGACAGTCGCTCGACTATCCGACCATCGAAGTGAACGTCGACCGCGAGAAGGCGGGCCTCGCCGGGCTGATGCCGGTGGATGTTTCGCGGGCGCTCGTAACTGCCACCTCGTCCAGCCGCTTCGTCGTTCCCAACTACTGGGCCGACCCCAAAAGCGGCATTGCATATCAAGTACAGGTCGAGATTCCGCGGCCCGTGCTCCGTACGCCGGATGGCGTGGCGACCGTCGATTCTGCCGAAGATCTTGCCCAGATCCCTCTTAAACGCACCGAGAACGGCCAGGTGCTCGTCGGCGACATCGCCGTCCTGCGCGAAGGGACCATGGCCGGCCAATACGATCGATACAATATGCGCCGCCAGGTGACGTTGACGGCTAATGTCGCTGGCGCCGATCTAGGCTCCGTGTCCCAGGCCGTGACGGCGGCAATCGCGCGCGCCGGCGCTCCGCCCGCCGGCGTACAGGTCGAAGCCCGCGGCCAGATGCCCCCCATGCGGGAGATGCAGTCGGGGCTTACCATCGGGCTTGGTCTGGCAGTTGTGGCAGTGTTCCTGTTGCTCACGGCGAATTTTCAGTCCGTAAGCTTGGCGCTTGCAGCCGTTTCGACCGCGCCTGCCGTAGTGGCCGGCGTATTGCTCATGCTGTGGCTCACGGGCACGACATTGAACGTGCAGTCGTTCATTGGTTTTATCATGGCCATCGGCGTCGCCATGGCGAATGCAATCCTGCTGGTGACCTTTGCCGAGCGCCGGCGCCGCGAGGGCCTTTCGGCGCGCGAAGCGGCGGCTAGCGGCGCCGCCAGCCGCTTACGCCCTATCCTCATGACAAGCTGCGCCATGGTGGCCGGCATGCTGCCGATGGCCTTGGGCATTGGCGAGGCCGGACAGCAGAACGCCCCGCTGGGCCGGGCCGTGATCGGCGGGCTGGCGGCTGCCACCATAACCACGCTACTCATATTGCCGAGTATTTTCGCCATCGTGCAACGGCGCGCCAGCCATGCGTCGCCTTCGCTCGATCCTAACGACATCGCCAGCGCCCACTACCGTGCTGCTGGCGCTTAGCTGCCTGGATCGCCGAGTAATAGGAATATGCATCGCCTTAACTATCGTGGCGTTCTTTTGGGAACCGCGCTGCTTGTTGCGCTCTGCGGCTGCAGTCGCCAGGGCGCAAGGCATGCCGTCGCATCCGACTCTTCCACTGCGCCGGTCGATCGAGTGGCGGCCGGACATCCCCAGCGTAAGACGCTAGTGCTCACGACGACGCAGCCGGCTCGCATTGAGGCTTATGAAACGACGCCGCTACTGGCCAAACTCGCCGGATATGTCGGCGAGGTGCGCGTAGACATTGGCGATAGAGTCCAGCGGAGCGATGTGCTGGCGACCCTGTATATCCCCGAATTGAAAAACGAAGCCGCCCAGAAAGAAGCTCTAGTGAACCGAGCTCGGGCCGAAGTCAAGCAGTCCGCCGCAAATCTAGTCGCGGCGGGCGCTGCCGCCGATACGGCGCATGCTCGAGTCGCCGAAGCGGAAGCCGATGTAAATCGCACAAACGCCGATATCCAGCGGTGGACGGCCGAATTTACGCGGATCAAGCAACTTGCCGGCAGCGGCTCCGTTACTCAAAAGCTGGTGGACGAGACTCAAAGCCAGTTGAGGGCGGCGACCGCGTCCGGCGAGGCAGCGTCGGCTGCGGTAAAGTCAGCAGAAGCGGGCGCCCGAGAGGCTGCCGCCCTGATCGCCAAGGCCGAGGCGGATCAGGCTGCGGCCGAGGCCCGCCTGAAAGTGGCCGAAGCGGATCTTGCGCGGGCGAAGACGCTGCTTGACTATGCCTCGATCACCGCGCCCTTCGACGGAGTCGTTACGCAACGCTCGGTCGATACGGGCCATTTTGTGCAGCCTGCCGGCGGAACCGGCTCGAAACCGCTTCTGGTGGTCGCCCGCACGGATAAAGTGCGCGTGTACTGCGACGTGCCGGAAATGGAAGCCGCGCACGTCGACGTAGGCGACGCCGTTACGCTTCGCGTTCAAGCGTTGCCTGGCGACGAGATCAGGGCCGCCGTTGCGCGCACTAGCTGGTCGCTCGACGCCGCCAATCGTTCGCTACGAACGGAGGTCGACATACCCAATGATCGGGCCGCCCTGCGGCCGGGCATGTACGCCACGGCAGCCATAGAATTAGCGCGGCGCGAAAACGCCCTTACTTTGCCGACCGCCGCCATCGTCCGCAGTGATGGTACGACCTCTTGCTGTTGCGTCAACGAGGGCAAGATCGAACGCCGCCAGGTTGAACTGGGCTTGCGCAGCGGATCGGACGTCGAAGTGCTCAGCGGAGTCGATGAGCAGAGCCTGGTGGTGCTCATTCGCGCCGAGTCGCTGACTCCCGGACAGAGGGTGCAGGTAATAAGCTCTGCGCCATGACCCGGCCGGCGTACGGAGCGCTCGCGCCATTTGTGGGGCTGAGAATCGCGCAGGCGCTGTTGGTCCACGATTTACGCGCTATTCGGCAAACCCATCTGCGAAGGCCTTTTCCTGGTAGATCGGCAGCAACCGATAGTACACCTCGAGCGTCATGCAGTTGAGCGCCGTGGCGTACAGGCGCCCCCCCTTCTCGCGGCCATGATCGCCCTGCTGCGGCGCCCAGCTCCCTTGGGCATGACCCTTCGTATCGCGGCCGGCGAGCAGGCCCTCGCGCATCGATTTGTTCCAGGCGTCCCACAGCGGCCCCGTGCCGCCGGTGTATTGAAAGACGACCTGCGTAGCATAGTAGTTGTAGTAGGCGTCGTTCTTCGACGGGCCGAGCTTCGCCAGTCGTTCGACGCCGCGTTGGAGGACGGGGTGGTCGCGTTCGACGCCCAGGTACATGCGGCAGAGCAGGCCGATCGCCGTGGTCGCGCCGCGGTATTCGAGCTTTTGCTGCTCGTAGGCGTAGCCTTCTCCCTGGTCGACTTGCACTGAGTCAAGGAAATAGCTCGCCTTGGCCGGAACGATCGCCGGCACTGAAAGCCCCGCTAGAAAGGCGCTTTTGAGGGCGCCGACTTGCCAGCCCGCCACCGACGTGTCGCCGCGCTGTCGAGGCTGGTAGCGCCAACCGCCCCCTTGTGGATCCTGGGCGTAACAGATGAAGTTCACCGCCGCTTGTGCGGGCCCTGCCAGGAACCGCTCGCCGGTCATGGCGTACGCCTCGCACAGCGCCATCGAGGCGATGCCGTGCGAATACATCTGGCCGCCGTCGTAAAATGAGCCGCCCTGCCGCGTCGGCTCCATCATCGCCACCAGGGCATGCAGCCCCCGCGCGACGACCCGCTGGTGTTTGCCGTCGAGCTGCGTATTGCCGGCGCCCAGGAAAGGCAGCAGCGCTAACGCCGTAGCTCCCTTAACCCCGTCGACGAGCGTGCCCGGCTGATCGCATTCCCCCTGGCACTCGCCGTAGCGGTGGTCGAAGCTCCAACTGCCGTCGGGCAATTGGTGCCGCGCGAGCCAGTCGAGCGATTCCTCCACCGCTTTTTCACTTTGCGCCGTGCCGCCGGCGCGGCGCACGAGCTCGGACCGGCCTGCCGCGCTGCGGCCGCCGTAGCCGCCAGACGCAAAATCGATGCTTGATCCTGTGGCTGCGAGCAGGCCCAGGTCGCCGCCCAGGGGCAATAGTTCCGCCGAGGGGGCTTCGACCGCCAGGTTGGCGATCAATGAGACGTCCACCGGGGCCGCCGACGCAGCATCCACGGTGGCGAGCGCTTGCTCCAGCGGTTCATCAACTTCCATTTCCTCGGCGGCGAGGTCGATGTTCAGCGGCGACTCTTCGAGCCGGGCCTCGCCAAGCTCCGACAGGTGCGCGATCAGGGCCAAAGGCGGCTCGACCACGGCCGGCAGATTCGAGACCGCCAGCAGCAGCACCGCCAGTAAGTGCAGCACCAGACTGGCCAACCAGGAGGGCAAGGCCATTACCGACCTGCCAGGAGGCGATGGCGGGCGACTTGAGCCACTCCGGTCGCCGATGCCGGTCGAACTTTCGTCAACTTGGCACAAAGTCGTTGACACTGCCATGCTGCCCCAGGCCAGAGAAGTGCCTCTAATATCGCATGCGCGGCTGCAAAAATCTACACGAGGGCCCGAGGCCCGCGGATCGATCTCCGAGGCGCCCGGTGCGAGTGCGAGCGCCATCGCTTCCCGCGGCGACGTTGCTGCGCGGATTTGCACTCGTATTTTGTTGATCTTGCGCGCAAATTGTTAGACGCCTCTTCACTCTCTCCTCTTCTAGCGTTAGGACCACCGCCCCATGCCGTCGCGGCCTAATCCACCGTCGCCCCTACACACGCTCGCCGATGATCGCCCGTCGCTGGCCCTCACGTTGCTGTTGACGGCGGCCGCCGGCGGGATGGGGTGGGGGATCCGCGGGCAGTACGGCCATGAGTCGGGCGCGATGATCGCCGGCGCGCTGGTGGCGCTGGTCATCGGCCTATTGTTCTGTAAACGCTTCTCGTCGCTGTCTACCGCGCGCATGGTCGCCTTGGCGGCCGTCGGAGCGTCGTTCGGCGGGGCCATGACCTATGGGCAAACGGTGGGCCTCACCCACGACGCCGAACTGGTCGGAAACTGGGCGGCCCTGCGCTGGGGCATGCTCGGCCTGGCGATCAAGGGGGGCGTCTGGATTGGCTTCGCCGGCTTGCTGATGGGCATGGGCCTCGGCGGCAAGCGCTATGGGGCCCTCGAAATACTGCTGCTCTTCTTCGCTCTGTCGGCCGTGCATCTCGCGGGCCTTTACCTGCTGAACGAACCCTTCGAACCGGCGCAGCGACGGCTGCCCGCCGTTTACTTCAGCGGCGACTGGCGGTGGTTTCCAGACAAGGCCGACCTCGAGCCGCGGCGCGAGTGCTGGGGCGGCTACCTGCTGGCCCTCATCGCACTGTGGGGCTACGTCGCGGCAGTGAAGCGCGACGCCGTCGCGCGAAACGTCGCCCTCTTCGCGGTCGTGTTTGGCGCGATCGGCTTTCCGCTGGGGCAGAGCATTCAGGCGTATCACGCCTGGAACGCCGCGGACTTCAAACAGGGCTGGCTGGGAACGGTCGAACCGTACATGAACTGGTGGAACGCCATGGAGACCGTCTTCGGCATGACGATGGGATTCGGGCTGGGCCTGGGCGCGTGGCTGAATCGTCGGCGTTTGGCCCCGCCGGCCGAAGACGAGGTCGAACTTTCGCCCCCTGCCGAGGCAGTGCTGCTGGCCGTCCATGCCTCGGCGGTGGCGGTGTGGAATTTCGCCTATTTCCCGCCGCTTGATCGGTTGGCCGACCAGACTTTCGTGATGGGGCTGTTGCCGTTGGCGCTTACGGTCAGCGGCCGCTATGCGGCCTACTTCATCGCGCTGCCGATCGTAGCACTGCCGATCTGCGGCAAGACCCTTCGTGAGCTTTCGTACTACCATGCCGAGATTTCGCCGGCGCTGGGCTGGATGGCGATCGTCGTCGCGCCGCTGGCAGTAACGGCGGTGGTCGCCGCGGGGTTGGCCCAGGGCGGCCGCCGCGGCCAGAGCGGGGCGTCGTTCGCCCGCTGGAGCCTGTTGCTCTCAAGTTGGCTCTACTTTTGGCTCAACTTCGGCTTCTTTCGCTTCCCGTGGCCCTGGCAGGAGCCGACCGCGCGATCGCCCTCCGCACTGGTGTTCTCGATCTGCCTGCTGCTGCTGACGTTGGCCAGCCTGGCATACGGCAACGGCAGCCAGCGTCGCTTGCCATCGGCGCGATCGGGCGGCGTCACACGCACGGGCGCCCGCTGAGCGGACGGCGGGCATCACGCCGCCGCTGATAAGGCGGAAATACGTACCTTTTGGTCGTAATGGGCGGTCGCCGCGCGGATGCCGTCGGGGTGCAGGTCCATATCGCGCGCCAGCGCGGGGAGTCCGAAGCGGTGAAAGTCCTTGTCCTGGTCTGCCTTCCAGAATAGCAAGAACCCGCCGCTGCTGCCGCCGCTGGCGCCCGCGAGCGTTTGGTCGGCCAGGAACGTCACCCGCCACAATCCCCCGCCGGCAATGCCTTCGGTAATGTGGGACTGGACGAGTTTTTGGCTCTCCCATTCCCACAACAGCGCCAGCGGTTCATGCACGGCGCCCAGCGGATTGGTCGCTTTGTGCAGTCCGCCCGCGGCGAGGCGCCTGCCGTCGGCGCTTACCGCCAGCGAGCGCACGCCGCCAAAATCGACCTGCTGGCCCCCTTCATACGTGTGCAGGGGCTTGGCGTCGAACGATCGTACCACTTCGCCGCTGGCGACGTTCCACTGCTTTACAACGCCGACCAAATCGCCCGACAGTAGAAACTCGCCGCTGGGGTGAAACTGAACCGAGTACACGTGCCGCTCGTGTCCGACAAGTTCGCGCACCAGGCTGCCGTCACCCAAGTTCCATAGCCGCACCGCGAGGTCGTTGCCGGCTGTGGCGAGCAGCCCGCCGTCTGGGCTGACGCTCATCGAGCGAATCCACCCCTGGTGCGCATCAATGGTGCGCAGCGGCGCGGGCTGCGCCGCGTCGGTAGTCCACCACGCGATCTTGCCGTCGTATCCGCCGGTGATAGTCTGAGCGCCGTCTTTACTGAAGGCGATCGCCTTCACCCAGCTTTCATGGGCTGCCAGCGAGGCCTTGGCGCCGTCGGCCAGCGACCAGCGCAGCACCGTCCGGTCCTCCGATCCTGCAAAGACGTACCGCCCTTGGGGATCGAACCGGCAGGAAATGAGCGGCCGATCATGGGCGAATTCCGTGACGGCGTGCGTTTGCTTGACGTCGAGCATCGTGGATATGAGCCTTGCGGGATTCGCGTGCGAATGGGGTCGGGATGCTTTTGCGACTGGGGGGCGCTTTAATTTAAATAC
>JADLBW010000173.1 GCA_020847515.1 Pirellulales bacterium
ATCGGCGAGCGGCCGTCAGCGCTGGTCAATTGGTCATTGGTCATGGGTTATTTGGGGGGTGATCAGTGATCGGTGATCGGTGATCAGATCGGATCACTGATCACGGGTCACTGATCACCATCGCCTCACTCCAGCTTGAGACTCCACGTCGCATACACGCTCGTCGGCGCCGTCCCCCACGCCGGGGTGTCGAGCTGCCAACTAATCCGATCGCCTTCTGCCACCGGAATGGAGAGGCTCGTGTTGTTGTTCGCGCCCGACGCATCAAAGGCGGATGTGATCGTCGTATTGCTCGCTTCGTTCACCCGCACACTCAGCGTCCCGCCGGTCGCGGAGGCCTGCGTCCCGAAGGCGTGCGACTGGAAATACGCCGCCGTGATCCGCCCGCTGCGGGGGACGATGACGCTGCGGACCGGATGCTCGGCGGCCGAGGAAAATCCCGTGTCCCCGCCGACGCCCCGATAGGTCGTACTGGGCGCCGGATTGCCGAGCGCCATCGTCCCGTGCAGCGTGTCGGGCTCGTCCAGGTACCCGCCCGAGACGAGCGTGTAATCGCCGGCACCCGGCCCCGTGACATTGATTCGCCCGCAGAAGGGCCGGTAAAACGTCCCCGCGTTCGCGCTGCCCGTAGAACCGTGCCCCTCGCGGCAGCCGATGATCTCGACGTTCACGTAGCCGCGATACGTGCCGGAGAACAACTCCCGCGGCGTCGCCAGGTCGGCGCCGACCATGAACCGACAGTTCTCGACCCGCACCGTCTGCGGGAAGCCCGCGGAGCCGTTCCCGCCGCCGACGAGCCCCTCGAACAGCCCCTCGCCGCCGTGGATGTTCAGCTCGCCCCATTCATTGCCTCCGAGATCGAAGTAGGGGGCGATGACGGTCGCCGGCGCGATGGGGGCGCGATTCGGCTCGCCGCGGAGGTAGCCGATGTTGATGCTCATCGCCGTGGTATTGGTCGTCTGCGCGACGAGATAATTGTCGGGCGCCTGGGCGTCGACCTGCATGTGATCGATCGTCACGTTGGCGCTGGTCGCGCCGTTGTCGCTGTTGCCCGTAATTTTGACGCCGACCGCGGCCTCGTTCTGCGCGACGAGCTGCCCGATCGACAGATCGCCGCCCCGCTCCAGCAGGATGGCCGTCGGGCAGAGATTGTGATCGTAGTAGTCGATCCGCCATCCCAACGACTGCTTGTTCCCAAAATGGATCCCGGTCTGGCAGTAGGGCGTGCGCAGGCAATAGATGCGGGTCTCGTCGGCGTTGTCCTCCAGCGGCGTGGCGACCGTCTTGATGCCGGTCATAAAGCCGATGATGTGGGCGCTGAACCGCAGCTTCCCGACGCCCACCCCGACTTCCGTCTGCTGGCCCTCGACCAGCAGCGCCGCCTCCTTGAGCGTGCCGGCGGTCCGCCGCGCCACCAGGTCGGCCTTGAAATTGTCGAGCAGTCCCGAGCCGGCGGCGCCCTGCAGGTTCAGATCGCCCAGGTTCCAGCCCATGCCGCGGTACTTCAGCATCGGCCCCGAAAGATTGTCGGCGTCGACCCACACGAACCCGCTCGGCTGGCCGCCGACGTTGAACTGCGCGCCCGCCTGCGAGCCGAACTGACTCTCGACGCGAACGTCCGAGAGTCCGGTGCCGGCGATCGCCAGCCCCTCGAGCAGCCCCATGTCCCACGGCTCGGCCCCGGCCAGGGCGTACCGCTCGCCGACCAGATCGAGCCGGCCGCGCCCGTCGCGCCAGCCGCCGCCGGTTGTCCAGGCGTTGAGCGCCGCGACGTTCGCCTCGCCCGTGGCGACGCTCGTGCTGGTGCGCATCGGCACCAGCCCCAGCTTCGCCGCCGCGCGGGCCGTGGTGCTGCTGCCCGCCTCGACCTGCAGGGCGAGCTGACCGCTGGCCGACGCGGCCCATACGGCGCCTGCCGTCCACACGGCGATCGCCGCCCACAGCAGTCGCAGATCCCGCGGTCGCATCGACAGAGTGTGCATGGTGACTCGTGACTGGTGACTAGTGATCGCTGATCGGTGATCGGTAACTCGCGGCTCGCGGCTCGCTGCTCTCAGGCCGCCCGCGGCGCCTCGCGGCGCTCCCACCACCACTGGGCCGCCGCCAGCGCCAGCTCCCACAGCAGCCACACCACCAGCGGGTGGATGCCGTACTGCCGGCAGCACAAGCGGTACGACGGAGGGGGCGAACGCTTCAGCCGTCGCTCGTACAGATCGAGCTCGAACCGCCACTCCAAAAACGCGTCGACGAAATCCCGCCGCACGTTCGCGCCGGCCAGCGCCAATCGCAGGCTCCGCTGGGCGATCGCCCACTGCCCCTCCTCGACCGCCTGCGAACGGGCGTGAATCTTCAGGCCCGTCATCGCGGCGCCTCGCTGAGGACCTCGCGCAACAGCCCCACCATCTGCCCCTGGTGCTCGTTCAAGTCGTCCCGCAGCCGGTCGACCGCCGCGGCGCTGGTCGCCGCCGCATCGCGGACAGCCTTGCCGTTCTCGCGGGCCATCTGCGGGATCACCCGCGTCACCACCAAGAGCAGGATCGTCAGGCATCCCCCGCACACCCCCAGCTGCGCCGTCCAAGGCATCGGCGCCAGTTGCGCCGCCTGTGCCAGCGCCGGCTGCCCTAGGCCCGCCAGGAATCCCACCACGCTCATCACGGCCAGCGTCTTCATCGTTCATGCGGCTTGTGTCACCGGGTCCGTCTGTTGCCCGCGCGTGCCTCGCGCCTCGCCCTTCACGCATTGCTACTCGCTGTTCGCCCACCGCGCGCTCGCCGGGGCGTCACGAAAACCGACCTGCCGCCCGGCCAGGTACTCCTGGGCGTTATGGAGCAAGTGCAGATACTCCGGCACGCCGACCGTCCCGGTCGGCACGCTCGGCACGCCGTCGGCGCGCCAGCACCGCCGGCCGTCGGGGCTCGTCAACCGGTCGCACGGAAACACCCGCACGCCGTAGCACACGCACCACGGGTGACGCACGTCCGGATCGACCAGCCGCACG
>JADLBW010000174.1 GCA_020847515.1 Pirellulales bacterium
CCTCGTCGTCCACAAGGACAAGATTCCGCTGGTCAAGAAAGTCATTGATGATCTGCAGGATACCGATCTGGAATCCTACAGTTAGTACATTGTTCCGCAGATAGCCGAGTGTTATTGCAGGTGAACAAATTAATTAGGGGTAGGGGCGGGTTTCAAACCCGCCCCTACATACCAACAGGGTCAGGCAACCGGGAATAGAAGTCGCACGTTTCCTTGCAGATAGTTGCCCGGTTGCCTGACCCCTACGGCACTTGATTAATTTGTAAAAATGCAATAAGACTTGCCCGGCTGTGCGATACTTGGATATTTTGGTAACAATGTAATCAGGTTGGCAGATTTACTGAATGGAAAATGAAGCGATCACAGGCTATTGCCTGAAATGCAGGGAAAAGCGACCGATGGAAAATCCGACTCCGGAATGGTCCGCCAACGGCGCGCCGGGCACGCGCGGGAAATGCCCCGTGTGCGGCGGGACGATCTACAAACAGGGGCGCACCCCGGCCCATGAGCATCTGCCCAAGCCGGAGCCGGCTCCCCGCGCCGCCAAAAAAGCCACGCCGAAGGCCGGCAAAGCCGCCAAAGCCACCACGGGCGGCAAGAAGACCAAAGCCGCCGGCGGCGCGACCGGCGCCAAACGGGCCGGCGGGCGCGGCGAGAAGCTGGTCGTCGTCGAATCGCCGGCCAAGGCGCGGACGATCGGCCGCTATCTGGGCAAGGGCTACATCGTCAAGCCCAGCCTGGGCCACGTGCGCGACCTGCTCAAGTCGCGCCTCAGCGTCGATGTCGAGCACGATTTCGCGCCGGAGTACCGCGTGCCCAACGAGAAGCGGCCGCTGGTGAAGGAGCTGCGGGAGATCGCCGCCCACTCCAGCGAGATATTTCTGGCCACTGACCCCGACCGCGAGGGAGAGGCCATCGCCTGGCACGTCATGGAAGCGGCCGACATGGATCCCCAGCGGACGAAGCGCGTCGTCTTCCAGGAGATCACCCAGCCGGCCATCCGCGCCGCCTTTGAGCACCCGCGCGACATCGACATGGATCGGGTGGAGGCCCAGCAGGCTCGCCGCGTCCTCGATCGACTGGTCGGCTATCAGCTCAGCCCGCTGCTGTGGCGCAAGGTGCAGGGCCGTCTGTCGGCCGGGCGCGTGCAGTCGGTCGCCGTTCGCCTCGTCGTCGAGCGCGAGCGCGAGATCGAGGGCTTCGACTCGGTCGAATACTGGACCATCGACGCCGAATTGAGCCAGACGAAGTTTCGCCTCAGCCCCGGCGGCAACGGAACCAGACGGCCGTTTTTCCTCGGCCGCCTGCATCGCCTCCAGGGCGAGGAGCCGTCACTGGGCAGCGAGGAAGCCGTGCGGCCCCATGTCGAGGCGTTGCAGACGGCCCATTGGGAAGTCGGCGACGTGGCGCTGGGCACCCGGACGCGCCGCCCCCCGGCCCCGTTCACGACCAGCACCCTGCAGCAGGACGCCTCGCGGCGGCTGGGCATGGGCACGACCAAGACCATGCGCATCGCCCAGGAGCTTTACGAGGGCGTCAACGTCGGCGAGGGCGACACCGGCCTCATCACCTACATGCGCACCGACAGCGTGAACGTCTCGGCTATCGCCCAGGAGGAGGCGCGCGACTTCATTCGCGCCACCTTCGGCGAGGAGTACATGCCCGACAAGCCCCCGGTCTACAAGACCCGCTCCAAAACGGCGCAGGAAGCCCACGAGGCCATCCGGCCGACCGGCATCGAGCGCACGCCCGCGTCGCTGAAGGCCCACCTGTCGAAGGACCAGTTTCGCCTGTACAAGCTGATCTGGGAGCGGTTCATGGCCAGTCAGATGGCTCCGGCGCTCTATGACACAGTGTCGGCCGACATCTGGGCCGGGCCGGCCGGCGTGCCCGCCACGCAGCGGCCGTATCTCTTCCGCGCGTCCGGCTCCACGCTGACGTTCCGGGGCTTCCTGGCCGTTTATGGCGCGGACGACCCCGGCGATGAGAACGGCGACGACCCCGACGCGCCGCAGATCCCGTCCGACTTGCAGACCGGCGAGCCGATCGACTTGCTGAAGCTGCTGCCCGACCAGCATTTCACCCAACCGCCGCCGCGCTATTCCGAGGCGTCGCTGGTGAAGGCGCTGGAGGAGCACAACATCGGCCGCCCGTCCACCTACGCCTCGATCATCTCCACCATTCAGAATCGCGGCTAGGTGGAGCAGGAGCAAAAGCGGCTGCGGCCGACGGAGATCGGCCGGGTCGTCACCGACATGCTGGTGGAATATTTCCCCAATGTATTGTCGGTCGACTTCACGGCGCGGATGGAAGACGAGCTGGATGAGATCGCCGAGGGCAAGCCGTGGGTGCCGGTCATCGACGAGTTCTATCAGCAGTTCTCCAGGTCGCTGGCGGTGGCCGACGAGGCCCTGCCCAAGCTGGACCTCAAGCGCGAGCCGGAGTATGTCGGCCGCGACTGCCCGCTCAGTGGCCACCCGCTGGTCTATCGCCAGGGTCGCTTCGGCCGGTTTATCGGCTGCAGCAACTTCCCCCAGTGCCGCTACACGGAGCAGATCCTGGTCAAGGTGGGCGTCACCTGTCCCAAATGTGGCGGCGACCTGATCGAGAAGCGCACCAAACGCGGCCGTGTGTTCTATGGTTGCAGCAACTACCCGGAGTGCGACTGGACCAGCTGGAAGCGGCCGCTGCCCCAGCCCTGCCCCGTGTGCAACGGTGTCCTGGTTCAGGAGAACAAGACTACGGCCAAGTGCACGGTCTGCGAGAACACGTTCCCGCTGGCCGAGCCGGAAGCCGTCGCCGAATCCGCCTCCTAATCTTCCCCTCATCTTTTTGCCGGGATCGGCGTGAAATC
>JADLBW010000175.1 GCA_020847515.1 Pirellulales bacterium
CCCTCCAGGCAGGCATGGGCGTACGACGCCGGCCCGGGCGCCGCCTTGGCAAGCTCATCGATTTGGGCCTGTTTGGCCGCCCGCTCCGGTTCGGAAGCTTCTGCGGCAGTGAGCGATTCCAACTCGGCCTTCAGCGCCGCCATGCGGGCGTCGTAGGCGGCTCGCTGAGCGGCTTGCTCGGTAGTTTCCAGCGATACCCGCAGCATCGGCGGGCCATTGGTCTTCGGTCCTGGATCTTCCAGGATATGCGTGCTCATGAAGATGCCGGCCAGTGCGTAATAATCAGCGGTCGAGATCGGATCGAATTTGTGGTCGTGGCAGCGAGCGCAAGCCAGCGTCAGGCCCATGAAGGCGCGGCCCACCAGATCAATCTGATCGTCGGCAATATCGGTGAGCAGCTTCTCCTTGTCCGCGTCGCCGCCGCCCCAGTTGCCGATCGCCAATACGCCGGTGGCGATGATGCCCGGCAGGTTCCGCTCGGCCCCGTCGGAGGCAGGCAATAAATCGCCGGCCACCTGGTTCATGATGAACTGGTCGTACGGCATGTCGACGTTGAACGCGCCCACTACCCAATCGCGATATCGCCACGCCGCGTGGCAGTCCATGACGTTCGAGCCGTCGGCCGTGCGGGCGTCGAAGGAGTCGGTGTAACGCACCAGGTCGAGCCAGTGGCGTCCCCACCGCTCGCCATACTGCGGGGATGCGAGCAGTCGATCGACGACTTGCGCAAACGCGTCCGGCGCCGGATCGCTTAGGAACGCGTCGATCTCTGCCGGCGTCGGCGGCAGGCCCGTGAGGTCGAAGGTAGCGCGACGAATGAGGCTTCGCCGATCGGCCGGCGCTGCTGGCGCCAAACCCGCTTCTTCGAGTTTGGCGAGCAAAAAGCGGTCGACGGGGTTTATACACCACCCCTCATTTCGCACCGGGGCCGCAGATGGCCTCGCTAGAGGTTGAAACGACCAGAACCGCCGTTGGTCGTCGGAGATCTGGAAGCCGTGCTCCAGCGAACCCGCACCGGCGGGTCCCGCAGTGGAAGTATTCTCTTGTTCGGCGTCGCGAGCTCCCGCGTCCGGCGGCCAAGGTAGGCCGCGGGCCACCCATTCTTCCAGCGCAGCGATCTGGTCGTCCGGCAGCTTACCGTCGGGCGGCATCTGCAGCGCTCCTCGATAGCGCACCGCCTGCACCAGCAAGCTGCCTTCGACGTTGCGCTGCTCGGCGGCCGGGCCGCTAGCGCCGCCGCGGAGGAGGGCGTCCCGGGACGTGAGGCTCAAATCGCTCTCAAGCTGCTCCAGATCGCTATGGCACGCGTAGCAGCGCTCGACCAGCACCGGCCGCACGCGCGATTCAAAGAACTCGAAATCCTCGGCGGTCCAACGGGCGCCAAGGTCATCGCCCCAAGCCGACGACTGAGTCAGCCACAGCAACAGCGCCAACGGCGCCAGGCGGCATCGAGCGACTTTCGATGGTTTCGCCGGTCGATGGCTCATAGGCGGACCGCGAAGCGCCAGGACGACGGTCATCAGACCCTTATTGATTGCTGCGCCGCTAATGAACCCGTTGTAGATTTGGCTATCGGCTATCGGCTGGAATCAGGCATTTTCTCGCTGGCAGTCGGCCGCTAGCCGCTGGCCAGACAGGGTTCATTAGTCGCGCAGTTCTCATTAGACTCCACAGCGCGGGCTGCGACGGCAGTCGCTCAGTATAGCCGAACCGGCTTTGCCGCGGCACTGGTTCCCAGCCGGGCAGCGATTTTGCGGCCGCTGTTCTGCAATTCGGTCATTCAAGATTGCTAGCCAGTCGCTCGTACTCGTGCCGCACGGCCTGCTGGCCATACTTCCGCTCGAGCATGCGGACCGTGAAATGGGCGTCGGCCGTATTCTGAAAATGGTCGATGAAGACGGCGTTGATCATGCCGCCGCCCACGGCGCCGATCACGGGAATCGCCTGGGCGGCGGCCTTTTCGGAAACGGCTATGCCGAAGCGGGAAGCGATGTTGGCGATCAGTCGCGTTAGCGCCGTGGCGCTGCCTTTGCCGGTCCCTTTCACCAAGATCTCGGCGGCGGCGCCGACCTGCTGAGCCATCGCCGCGCGGGCGACGAAGTAGCTGGCGCGGATGAACTTTTCGCGCGCGGGCGAATCCGCGTCGACGAGATCGACGGCTCCTCCCGGGGCGTTTTCGCCGCCGCTGCCCAGCGCAAACACTTCCAGGCACGCCAGCCGGGCTTCGGCGTCGGCAAGCTCTTCGCCCTTCGATCGCGCAATGTCGGCGATCGAGCGAAGAATAATCACGGTCGTGATCGGTAGCTCGGCCAGTAGCGCCGGCGCCCCGAACATGCCGCCGGTCACGCCGCTGATCGTCGCGGCCACCTTGTGCGAGAGTTTCCAAGGAGACTTCGGCGCCTTGCCGTCGAGCGTCTTCATGGCGACGGACAAGGCTCGCGTCAGCGCCTCTTCCGTCATGTGGTTGATTTGAGCTTGAACGGCAGCGGGCAGGCGATCGAGCAATTTCTCCACCGGCGCGCCGACCAGCGCCGCCAGCCTGGCCGCCATGCCAGGGCGCTCCAACTGTGCAACGGCCCCGGAAAGAAGCGTACGATCACGATCGCTGAGCATAGCCTCGCTCCTTGGAGTGGTAGGCGCCCAATGATTCTTGCCTTGCAGAACGACGAAGGCAATTCGCCCCTGGGGTCGAAGGCTGGGAGTTCGCCGCGGGAACCGCGCGTTCCACGAGCCTGCGCCTGAGGCCGTAACTCCCAATCGCCGTCCACCGCGACTATAATCGCGCTCGCCGGCCATTGGACTGCCGCATCACCTAATGAGGACCCTCGGAATGAATTTCCAGAATCGCCGACAGCCCATAAACGCAGCCGGCCTGTGGACGATGGCTTTGTTCTTCGGGCTACGCGGCGTTTGCTCTTCTGCAATTGCCGCAACAGCGGCGCCGGAGCGACCCAACATCGTCATCGTCTTTTGCGATGACATGGGCTATGCCGACATCGGTCCCTTCGGCGCAACGGCTTATTCCACGCCGAATCTGGACCGCATGGCCGCGGAGGGGCGTAAGTTCACCGACTTCCACTCGGCTACAGCCGTCTGTTCAGCGTCGCGCGTCGCCTTGCTGACGGGCTGCTACCCCGAGCGGGTAAGCGTGCTGGGCGCGCTGCGGCCGCAGTCGCGGCACGGGATCAGTAAGGACGAACTGACGCTCGCGGAATTGTGCAAACAGCAAGGCTACGCCACGGCCATCTTCGGCAAGTGGCACTTGGGCGACTACAAGCGGTTCTTGCCGCTGCAGCACGGGTTCGACGAGTACTACGGCCTGCCGTACTCCAACGACATGTGGCCCCGCGGCCACCGGGGCGAGGAGCTGCCGCCGGGCGCTTCGAGGAAGAAGCAATATCCCCCGCTGCGGATGTTCGACGGCAACAAGGTCGTCGACGAGGAGGTAACCGCCGAGGACCAGACGCAGCTTACTAAGTCGTATACCCGTCGCGCCGTCGATTTCATCGATCGGCATCACGACGAACCGTTCCTGCTGTATGTGCCGCATTCGATGATGCACGTACCGCTGTTCGTCTCCCAGGAGTTTGAAGGTAAAAGCGGCGCCGGACTGTACGGCGATGCTGTGACGGAGATCGACTGGTCGGTGGGCGAAATCCTGGCGGCGATCAAGCGGCACGGCATCGATGAACAGACTTTGGTTATTTTTACCTCCGACAACGGCCCCTGGCTTAACTTCGGCGACCATGCCGGTTCCGCCGGGCCGCTGCGCGAAGGAAAGGGAACGATGTTCGAAGGCGGCTACCGCGTGCCATGCATTATGCGGTTTCCCGGTCAGATTCCCGCCGGTACCCAGTGCGACGAATTGTGCGTAACGATCGACTTGCTGCCGACCGTCGCGCGACTGATCGGCGCCGAACTGCCGAGCCAGCGCCCGATCGACGGACTCGACATCTGGCCGCTCATGGCCGGGCAGGCCGAAGCCCAAAGCCCTCACGACGTATTCTACTGCTATTACGACGGGGCCCTGCATGCCGTCCGCGATCGGCAATGGAAGTTACACGTGCCGCATCCCTACCGTACGCTGGGGGGTCGCCCCGCAGGCCACGGCGGCTATCCGGCGGACTATGAGCAAGCGCGGACGGACACGGAACTATATGACCTCAAAAGCGATCCTGGCGAGACGAATAACGTAGCGGCAGAACATCCAGAGATTGTCGCTCGGCTGACCTCAGCAGCGGAAGCGGCGCGCGCGGACCTCGGCGACGCTCTGACGGGCCGGAAGGGCGCCGGCGTTCGCGAACCGGGCCGCATGCCCGCAAAGCCGGACGCAAATGCCAAACGCTAAAGCGGCGCCGGCACGTCGCGATGGCAGAAGATCGCGGCGCTGCCCGCCAGCAGCAACGCGCCCAGTCCCACGAGGCAACCGTTGTACTGCCACAATAACGTCCAGCCCGCAGCCGGATCGCGCTGGACGCTCAGGGTGAGCATCGTCGGCTCATAGGCGCTGAAAATTGTGAGCCAGCCCATCCAGCCGAACTGATCCGCCAGCCGAGCGACGACCATGATCGCGATCTCGACGATGTAGAAGCCGACGACTGCGCCGACGGCCGCCGATCGCGTACGGCACAGCGCCGAGGCGATGGTCGCGGCGCCAGCTACAAACACGCCCAGGCTGATAAAGTTCAGCACTGCCGGCGTTACGGTCGCAAGGGTTGGCGGCGGCTCGAACTTGCTGAAGCGGAGCCCTGCGGCGACTCCTGCCCAGGCCGCAGACGCGATGCCGATCACGCCTAGCAGCGTAACTAGGGTGTGCGTGCTGACGAGGGTAAACCGCCGCACCGGCTGCGCCAGCAGCATCTCCATCGTACCGGCGCCGATGCGGCCGGCCAGGCAATCGCTGCCTCGGGCGACGGTCCACAGTCCCAGCAGCAGCACCAATCCGAACTCCTCGAAGCTGAACGCCACCCGGCCCAGCGGCGATGCGAGGTCGGCAACCGGCACGGGCAGCAGCTCCTGGAGCATCTTGAAGCTCTCGGAGAAGAACTTTACGAACGCGTCGACCTGGATATGCGAAGCCACCCATATGCGCAGCCAGGTGAACGCAAACGCGAGCGTCGCGCAGCCCGCCAGAAGCAACTCGCTATCGCGCAGCGAGCGAATGAGCAGGACGCGTTTCATGAGGGGCCCCCGCGGTGATGCCGTTCGTAGACGGCCCGCAGGCCGATCGGCTCGATCTGCAGTTGCCCGAGCGGTTGTTCGGCCAGCCAGCCTAGCAGCGGCGTCAGCTCTCCGCGGGTGACGATCACCGCTTCGCCGTTGGCATGGTGCGTGATTTCCAGGGCGGCCGCCAACGACGCCGGCGGCGGCGCGAGGGGCCCGGTCAGCGTCGCCCGAATCCGGTGCTGCCGCCGTACATCGCTGACCCGCACGGAGTCGACGATCCGCCCGCCGCTGAGCACTAGCACGCGGTCGCACACGTCCTCGACCTCCGGGAGCACATGCGAAGAGAAAACAACCGTCTTGCCTTCGCTCCGCGTTTCATGGATCAGCTCGGCCACGTCGCGGCGCACGGTCGGGTCGAGATTGGCCGTCGGCTCGTCGAGGATCACCAGCGGCACGTCGGGGGTCAATGCGACCGCCAGCGCCAGCTTTTGCCGCATGCCCGTCGACATCTGCCGCACCCGTCGTGACAGATCAAGCTGCAGCCGCTCGGCGATTTTCAAGGACCGCGCCAGCGAAGCCTCGCGCCGCAAGCGGGCGAACAGTTCGAGCGTCTGCCGGCCGTTGAGATGGCGAAACAATCTCGCATCGCCCGGCAGGTAGGCGAGCCGGCGGTGCACCGCAACCGACTGGCGGTAGCAGTCGAGCCCGTCGATGCGAGCGCGTCCGGCGGACGGTTTCAGATAGCCTAGCAGCAGCCTCAAGAGCGTCGTCTTGCCGGCGCCGTTGGGCCCCAGCAAGCCCAGGATTTCGCCATGCTTCGTCTCGAAATTGCAGTCGCTAAGCGCGACCAACGAACCGTAGCGCTTCGAGAGTGAGTCGGCGTGAATCAGCACAGGCGGCGGCAACGGTTCGCGGACCAAAGATTCCTGCACAGCTAAACCCGATGGCAGGTTCGACCGTCGGCCGCACGCACCGCGACGCCGACGAACCGCCGCAACTTGCCGCCTTCGATCGGTCCCGCCTCGCGGCAGCCAAGCTCGGCCCGCCACAGCGGCGCTACCGTGAACAGCCTGGCCCAGCGCCCCGAGACAACGACGCGGCAACAAACTGCGCGGCCACGGCCGAATTCTACTTCACGCGTCGGTCGCGGCCACTGGCCGCTGCTTCAGCGTTCGTCCATGGCAATCAGCGGCCGCTGTGTCGCCCCCGTGTAGATTTGCCGCGGGCGAGCGATTTTCTTGGTCGGACTGGTGTGCATTTCGACCCAATGAGCAATCCAGCCTGGCAATCTGCCGATGGCAAACAACACGGTAAACATCTGCATCGGAATGCCAATGGCTCGGTAGATCACGCCGGAATAGAAATCGACGTTGGGGTACAGCTTCCGCTCGATGAAATACGGGTCGTTTAGCGCGACTTCCTCCAATTGCAGGGCGATGTCGAAGATCGGATCGTGGATCTTCTGCTTGGCCAGGACGCGATGGCAGGCCGCCTTGATGATCGCCGCCCGCGGGTCGAAGTTCTTGTACACCCGGTGGCCGAAGCCCATTAGGCGAAAGTTGTTGTTCTTGTCCTTCGCCATGTCGACGTACTTCTTGACGTTCGAGCCGTCGCGGCGAATTTGCTCCAGCATTTGCACGCACGCCTCGTTGGCGCCGCCGTGCAACGGCCCCCAGAGGGCGCTGATTCCCGCCGAGATCGACGCAAACAGGTTGGCCAGCGACGACCCGACCATCCGCACGGTGGAAGTGCTGCAGTTCTGTTCATGGTCGGCGTGCACGATGAGCAACAGGTTCAGCGCATCGACGAACACCGGATCGATCGCATACGGTTCGCTCGGCACGGCGAACATCATCCGCAAGAAATTCTCGCAATAGCCCAAGTCGTTCTGCGGATAGATGTACGGCTGGCCAATCGACTTCTTGTAGGCGAACGCCGCGATCGTGGGCAGTTTGGCCAGCAACCGCACGATCGAAATATCGACCTGCTGATGGTCGTGCGGGTCGAGCGAATCCTGGTAGAAGGTCGACATGGCGCCGACCGCCGAGCTGAGGATCGCCATCGGATGGGCGTCGCGCGGAAAGCCGTCGTAGAACAGCCGCATGTCCTCGTGCAGCAGCGTATGCCGGCGCAGCGTCGAGTTGAATTGCTCGAATTGCTGGCGCGTCGGCAGCTCGCCGTAGATCAGCAGATAGGCGACTTCCACGAAGTCGCACTTATCGGCGAGTTGCTCGATCGGATAACCGCGATAGCGAAGGATTCCCTTTTCGCCGTCCAGGAAAGTGATGGCGCTTTTCGTTGAGCCAGTGTTGACGTACCCCTCGTCGAGCGTAATCAGGTCCGTGGCGGCAAGCAGCTTGCTGATATCGAGCGCACGTTCATGCTCGGACCCTTCGACAATGGGCAACTGATACTCGTTACCATCCGGAGTCTTAAGCGTCGCTACCTCAGGCATGGGGTTCCTTCTGCGGCGTGCGGTCGAATAACATGCGCGGGATTGCCTTCGGGGCGTAAGCCGACCCCGATTTGCGGCCCGGGCCCGCGAACTGAAGTGTACCGAGGCAAAACCGCCCCTTCAATTGGCGCTGCCTTTCGCCCCGCCGCGCCCTTCAGGCGCGCAGGCAGAGGCGGCGGCGCTCTAAGCGCCCGCTGCCGAGCGGTTCCAGGGGGCTTTCACCCAGTGGAATCGCCGCGGTGGGCGCTTCGGCTCGGCCGCTGCGCGCTGCCTGGTGAAAGCGACTATTTTCCGGCGGCCCTCGGCTTCACCAGGGCCGCCGTTGCCACAGCCATCGCCAATCCGGCGCCGAGCTCGTAAAGGATCTGTCCCGCAGCGTACGTCGGCGTATGGAACCACCAAATGGCCGCCCCCACGTTCGTCCAAATCGCCGCAATCAAGCTGACTAGCATCAAAAAGCCAAGCCGACTGGGGTAGCTCGGCAGGGTATGGACGACCATCGCCAGCAGCCCGGCCGACAACAGGGCGATGACGAAGCTATGCAGCAATCCCTTGATGAACTTCTCCGGCGCCATGGGCGATACGCCCTGGCGGCTGTATGCCATGTGGAATAAGGGGCCTTCGTTGATCTTCCGCTCCCACTCGCGTTGCGCCGCTTCGTCGCGCGAGCTTGGCGCCGGGCCGGGGTAGGCGTACATGCCGGACGGCATATCGCCGGCCCGCATCGGCGCCAAAATGTCCATTTCCCGATCCGCGGGCAAGGGCTTCATCAGCCGCACGGTCATGTTGAGAACCGGGCCCCAATAGACGAAGCCCCACGAGAACATCAGCGCTGCGGAGAGCACCGCCGCGGCAAGGATGCGGCCCGCCATGATCGGAACCCTCGACTGTTTGACCCGACTGGTAATGAACTATCGTCGCGACGCTGCGCAAGCGAAGCGGATCAGCCGACGGCGCAACGTCCGGCGAGACCAAGCGGCAGATGACTATCGCTTTCGACCTGACGACCTGACGCCTGCGGCCTCGCCTCGACGCCTCGACGCCTCGACGTCTTGACGCCTTGACGTCTCAAGCGTCACTTTTCATGCCTGGCGCCGCGCGGCTCCGCCGCGTCTTCATGGCGAACTATGCGGATAGCGTTCAAGAATGTCTTCATCGATTGGAACCGTTTGTCGGGATCTGGCTCGATGCACTTGTGGATGGCGTCGCGCAGCTTCGGGTGGATCTTGGGATAATAATGCTCCAGCCGCTTGGGAGCGGTCGTCCCGTGGCCCATGGCCGCCAAACCATCGCCGCTGCCGCGCTGCCAGGGAAGCTCGAACGCGAACATCTCGTACATCGATACGCCGAAGGCGAAGATGTCGAGCCGATGGTCGGTCGGCTTGCGACGGACGACTTCCGGCGCCATATAGTTGGGCGTGCCGGTGCGGATGCCCGGCTGCATGAATTCCTTGCGAGCCGGCACGGTGAGACCGAAATCGATCAGCTTCAGCGACGTTGCGTCCTTAGAGCAGACGAAATTTCGCGGGCATACGTCGCGGTGGATGTAACCCGCCTCATGGACTACCGCGAGGGCCTCGGCCGCCTGGGTCATGAGCGCCAAGCGATTGCCGTCCAGCAGTTTGCTGCGGGCGATGATCAGCGAGTTGAGACCCGGGCCGTCGAGATACTCCATGACGATGAATTGCTCGCCCTTGGTCGTCACGCCGTAGCCATAGGTCGTCACAATCCGCGGATGGGTGAATGCGGCAGAGATTTCGCCTTCGCTTGGTTTGTTCAGCCCGCGGAAGCGCATTTCCAGTTGGTCGGTCTTGTCCTTATCGAGGATCTTCAAACCGACGATCTGCTCGGTCTGCCGATCGCGGGCCATGTGAAAGCTGCTCATGGTGCCCGAGACGGCCTCGCGCAGAATCTCGTAGCGGCGGTTGATATCGACCTTGCCGCCTTCGATGAGCGATTTGAAGAACCCGCCGATGCCCATGAGTGCGTAATCGGAGTGAAGAAGAAAGACCCTACCAGACAATCTAAGTGGGCTGGCGACGCCGGGCAAGCAAATGCCGTTGGTCTGTGGTCCGTCGTCCGTTGTCAGTTGTCAGTTGTTAGTTGCTTGATTAACAACGGACAACGAACTACGGACCACGGACCACGGACAATCGACTCCGCCCTCAGCGCTTACCGCAGTAATCGATCACTCGGGCGATTTCGCTCTTAAGGTCCGCCCGCCGCACGATCCGGTCGATGTAGCCGTGAGCGAGCAGAAATTCGCTCGTCTGAAAGCCTTCGGGCAGTTCGATGCGAATGGTCGCCTTGATGGTCCGGGGACCGGCAAACCCGATAAGGGCTTTCGGCTCGGCAAAGGTGACGTCGCCCAGCGAGGCGAAGCTCGCCGCCACGCCCCCCATAGTGGGATTGGTCAGCACGGAGATAAACAGCCCGCCCGCCTGATCGTACCGCGCCAGGGCCGCCGAGACCTTGGCCATTTGCATCAGCGAAAAGATCCCCTCGTGCATCCGGGCGCCGCCGCCGGAACCGCTGATGATGATCAGCGGCAGGCGCTGCTGCGTGGCGCGCTCGATCAGCCGCGTCAGCCGCTCGCCGACGACCGAGCCCATGCTGCCCATAATGAACGCCGAATCGGTCACGCCGAAGGCCACGCGACGCGCGCGAATCATGCCGGCGCCCGTCAGGGCGGCGTCGCGCAGCCCGGTTCGCTGCTGTTCGCTCTTGAGCCGCTCGGGGTAGGCCTTCTTATCGGAAAACGCCAACGGGTCGACGGCGTGCAGCTCGGCGTCCCATTCCTCGAACGTTCCCTCGTCAAGCACCGACTGCACCCGCGCCTGGGCGCTGATGTACATGTGGTAGCCGCACCTGGGACAGACGTTCTGGTTCCGCTCAACCTCCTTGCGGAACAGCATCTCGCCGCAGTCCTCGCAGCGCATCCAGAGGCCGCTGGGGACGCCGCGCTTTTCGCGGGGAGCCTTCCCCTTGTCGCCGGGAGCTTCGATTTCGCTGGACGCCATGGAGCAACGGGCTGCCCTGCGGCGCAGAGCCGCATGGACGCATCAGGGGGAAGGGCGGGGCGAGCGCAGTATACCAGCGTCGTCACAGGCCGGCCATGCCGTCCGCCGATCGAACCCCCCGCAGACAGCCTTACCCGTCCACTTCCACGTAATCGGCCGTCTGGACCTCGGGCTGCAAAGGCTCCGCCGCCTCCGTCCGGTACGGCTGGCCGGATTCATACAGTTGCAGGCGGGCCTGATAGGCTGGACGGGCCTCTTCGGGCGCGACCTCGATCGCCTGCTGAACGGCGGCAATCGCCTCGGCAAACCGGCCGGCGTTCGCCAGGGCGGCCGCCAGCGTGTCCAGGGCCGCGTGCCGCTCGCCGTAGCCGCAATCTAAAGCTGACTGAGCCCCTGTGAGGGCCCCTTCCGCGTCCCGCACGTCGTCCTCCGGACAGGTGGCTAGCAGCCAGGCGCCGTTGCGATAGGCGTGTTCGAACTTGGGATCGAGATCGATCGCTCGGGCATAGTCCTGCAGCGCGTCGGCGTACCGACCCAGATCTACCAGCAAATCGGCGCGGCTGCAGATGACTTCGGCGCCGACGCCCTCGCCGGCTATCGCGGCGTCGAAACACCGCAGCGCCTCATCGAGCCGGCCCTGCATGTGGCACAGCCGCGCGTATCCGACCAAGGCGGGAGTCAACTGCGGATCGATCTTGAGCGCTGCCTGATAGTCGGCCATGGCCCGCTGCAGGTCGCCGGCCTGCACGTACAGGGTGGCACGGTTGGAATATGCCTTCGAGTGCTGGGGATTGAGTTCGATCACGTGCGAGATGTCGTCAAACGCCTCGGCGAATTTCCCCGTCTGCGCGAAGGTCACGCCCCGATTGTGGATGGCCCGCCAGCAGTTGGCGTCGAACTCGATCGCGGCGCGGAAATCCGCCAGCGCCAGCGCGTCCTGCCCTTGTTCAGCGCGGATTTGCCCGCGACGGTTCAGCGCCCATGCGGAAAGCTGCTCGCAGAACTGGCGATTCTCAGCGCTGAGGGTCTGCCGCATCGCATCGGCGCAGGCGCGGATGATGCGGGAGTATTCTGTCTCGGTGGCGGCTTTGAGCGACAGCTCATATGCCTGAATCAGCAGATCGCTGGCGGAACCGGCTAGCTCTGTCGGAGTCGATGGAGACGCGGCAACTGCAACGGCCGGCGGCGACGCTGGCCTGGCGGAGGTATTTTGCGGTCGCTGCTGCGGCGCCAAACTGTTCTGTTGAGGCGCCGTCATCGTGGCCGGTTGGCGTTGCGGCAGCGCCGGCGCCGCCGCTGCGGCGTCGAATCGACTCCCGCGACCCCCTTCTTGTATTCCAGAGGCCATGTTGGGACGCCGCGGCCCCTGGCCCAGCCACCCCGAGGACTCCCGGTTGCGAAGGGCGTTGGCCGTACGACGCCGGGCGGCCGCGGGCACGACTTCCTCGTCGGCAATGATCGTGAGCGCAGGCCTTGTCGAAGCATTCGCCACGACGGCCGCATCCTGGAAGTTGGATGCGGCAGCAGGTTCGCCGTCAGTGGCCATCGCGAACTCGCCATCGGCCGCTCGCACGATGAGCTCGTTGCCGCTCACCGACGCCGGCTGTTGCAGTTCGCCGCCGGCGTCGCTCGCCGTGACCACTAAGGTGCTCGGTTCCTGCGGCTGGGGGTCATCCCCGTAGACCGCGGGGCTGATTACGGCCAGTGCTAGCAGCCAGCAGGCCACGCGCGTACACGTCGAAAAGGGGCGCACGTCCATGATGGGGCAAATCCGCAAAAAGTCGATCGATGAGCCCGCCGCCATCCCTGGGGCGCACCGCCGCGATGGGAAGTGGGGCGTTGAATCACTATCGGCACGCGCCGCAGATTCACCGCAATCCATTCGCCAGGAAAAATCGGAATATCGACCACATATGGCCCAATCCCCCACTGAGCCTCTGCCGCTCGGGGCGGGCGCGGAGCATGTACCGCGGCCAAAAGGCAATTCAGCGCGTCTTGCCGTTGCATCACCCAGGCCGGGTCATCGAGTCGGGATCGAGCAGGCGCTCCAGCTCCGCCTCCGGGAGCAGATGCTGCTCGCTCACCAGCTCGCGAATCGTCTTGTCTTCCTTGAACGCCTGCTTCGCCAGCTTCGCACAAGTCTCGTAGCCCAACACCGGCGCCAGGCTGGTCACCATCATCAGCGACTCGTCGATCAGCGCCCGGCAGCGGTCTTCGTTCACCTGCAGCCCCTTAAGCAGCTTGTCTGTAAAGACGTCGGCCACGTTGCCGATGAGCTTCGCCGATTCCATGAACGCGTCGATCATCACGGGCATGGCGACGTTCAATTCGAACAGCGAACCGACGCCGCCCAGGCCGGCCGTCGTGACGACCGAGTCGTTGCCGATCACGCGGCAAGCGACCTGCATCATCGACTCGGCGATCACGGGATTCACCTTGCCCGGCATGATCGAGCTGCCCGGCTGCGTCTCGGGCAGCAGCAGCTCGAACAACCCGCACCGCGGACCGCTCCCCAGCCAGCGGATGTCGTTGGCGATCTTGGTCATCGAGACGGCGATCGTCTTCAGCTCGGCATGGGCCGCGACGAACGAGTCCTTCGCGGCCTGGGCCTCAGGATGGTTCGGCGCTTCTTGGAAGTTGACGCCTAACTTGCTCGACAGCGCCGCGCACACCCGTCTGGCGAATTCCGGGTGCGTGTTGATCCCGGTGCCGACGGCGGTGCCGCCGATCGGCATGTTCTCCTCCAAGCGAGCAAGCGCCCGCTCGCCGCGGATGACGGCGAACTGGGCCTGCGCCGCGTAGCCCGAAAAGACCTGACCCATGCGGATCGGCGTGGCGTCCATCAGGTGGGTGCGGCCGATCTTCACGATCGAATCCCACTGGTTGGCCTGTTCCGCCAGTTCATTGGCGAAGCGCCTTAGTGCCGGCAGCATCCGTTCCTTCAATTCCACCGCCCCGGCGATGTGCATCGCCGCGGGGACCGTATCGTTGGACGACTGGCCCATGTTGACGTGATCGTTAGGATGGACCGCACCTGTTTGGCCCTTGGCGCCGACGCCCAGCCCTAACCGCTGGTTCGCCAGATTGGCGATCACCTCGTTGGCGTTCATGTTCGTCGAGGTGCCCGAGCCGGTCTGATAGATATCGACCGGAAAGTGCTCGTCGTACTTGCCGGCGGCGACGTCGCTGGAGGCGGCGATGATCGCCTCGGCGATCCTTCCCTCGAGTTTGCCGAGCTCGAGATTGGCCTGGGCGCAAGCCGCCTTGAGGCGCCCGAAGGCGTGGATTACCGGCGCCGGAACCGGTTCGTGGGCGACGGGAAAGTTATCGACGGCGCGGGCGGTGGAGGCCCCGTACAAGGCATTGGCGGGAACCTGCATTTCGCCCATCGTGTCGCGTTCGGTGCGGTATTGGTTCATGGCGGCCGGAGGTGAGTGGTGGATCGCCGGGAGCGGGAAGGAAAGTAGAGTTTCACTGCCGTTATTGTGGGGCGCTGCCGGCGACGTTGCCAGGGCCTTCGGCAGCCCGGGCGCCGGCTGCGGTTGACCGTGGGGCGGCGCGACAAACGGCGCAAAGCATTGCTGGCTTTTTTCGCAACTTTCGGCGATAATTGGGCGGAGCCAGGCGGGTCGGGAGGCTTTTGCGACAGGCAGTGTTTTTGCCCATGTAAATCTCCGTCGCCAAAGCCGCCCGACCTTCGATTGCCGCTGCTGGTTCGAGTCAGGGGCCTTATCTACTCTCGGAATAGAGTATCGCAAGAGGAATCCGCCGCCATGTTCAGAATCCGCCGTGGCTTCACGCTGGTCGAGTTGTTGATCGTCATCGCCATCATCGGCGTGCTGATGGGATTGCTATTGCCGGCCATCCAGGCGGCGCGCGAGCGGGCTCGCATGACGACATGCAGCAATAACCAACGAAATATCGCTATGGCGATATTCAATGCAGCGACTTCTGGAAGCAAGGGTACTTATCCGGGTTGGGCCGAGGAGATCAAAGTCAAACAAGGCGGCGCCACGCAAGTGTTGGTCGTGCCGTGGACAGTAAAGCTCCTGCCACGGCTTGATAGCCAAACCCTGTGGGATCAGATCCAGTCTGACAACAACGGGGCTGGCTTTCCCCTTACGCAGCCCCCACGCCTCGACGTCTTCATGTGTCCGAGCGACGCGAGTACGAATCCTACCCTGGGAACGCTAAGCTTTGTTGTAAATGCAGGGATGCCAGATGCCATGAGGCCGGCCGTCTTGACCTTGCCGCAGGTAAGCGACGTCAAGGCGAATGGCGTATGCCACGATCGCCGTGCAGGTCGCAACGGAGAGTCGAATAGGTCCGGCGCGGACATTAAGGATGGGGCTGATCAGACTTTTTTGCTATCCGAGAACGTGCATCGCGATGAGACGCTTTGGACGGGCCCGGTGCAGGCCAACCCGCTACGCTTGCCGAGTGATAAACCTAACCCGGATATGCAGTCGAATCCGGAACAGAGATTTGGTTTTGTATGGCTGTACGACCAGAGTACCGCACCTGCGCCGCCGCCGCAGTCAGAATTCCAGCCGATCAATGTCGATACTCGCCAGCCGTCGCCCGGAACGTATACGAGCGCAAATCCGTCCTATTTGTTCGCGCGGCCCGCTAGCGAACATCCGGAGGTCTTCATAGCTGCATTCGCGGGAGGATCGACCCGCGAAATTCGTCAGGATATTGATTATCGGGTATACCAGCAGCTAATGACTCCAAATGGTCTCAAGGCTCAAGTGCCAAATACCACGCTCATGGTGGAAGAGCAGGCGGTGAACCAACGCTTCATGAATCCGCCGCTCAACGAAGGCGATTACTAATGTCGCTTGCTCAGCGATTCATGAGCCCGCCGCTCACCGATAGCGACTACTAATCTGCCTGCGGCTCGAAGAGCTCCAAGCAGACTAAGCGCTTACCTCCGCGGACGTACAGCAGTCCGTGCGAGAGCACCGGCGCCGGCCACGCAGGGTACGTTAGCAGCGGCTCACCCTGCTCGTCGCGGGGCGTGATGTCGGCCAATTCCTCGTAGCGCTCGGGCGTCGCCCGCAGTAGCCGCAACGCGCCGTCTTCGCTCAGGCAGACGAAGCGGCCGTCGACGTACAGCAGCGACGAGCGAGTGAGGCCGCGCTCGCTCCACCGCACCTGGCCGGTCGCCCACTCGATGCACCGCAGTTCGGCGGCGCCGCCGTGCTGGCCGCTGCTGCCGTAGAGATGGCCCTCATGGAACACGGCGGTGTTCCAGTGCAGCTCCATGGCCTTCTCGCGCCGGCGCGGATCGTCCTTCCAGACAACTTCGTAGGCGTGGGACGAAGCGGACAGGTCCGCAAGGGGCGACGTTTTCGCCCCTGGGGAAGCCGTTTTCGACGCAGATTCCGCGCCGCCCGCAGGGCCGGCTCCGTAATCGTCGTCGGCGTCGGAGTCGTCTCCCGCAGGCGATGGCGGCGCGTCAGCGGCCCCAGGGGACTGAGGCCCGTCCGGCTTCACCCGCACTAGCGCGCTGCCCGGGCCGTAGGACTCCGAAATAAAGACCTCGTCCCCCACGACAACGGGGCTGCTGGCGTTAACGCTTTCCAGCTTCGCCGCCCGCCAGGGGAAGTGAAATCGCTGGGCGCCGCTGGCCGGATCGAAGCCCAGCAACCCGCCGCGGGCGAATACGAAGCACCACGGCTGCCCAGCGTTTCCGAGGGGGGCGATGACCGGGCTGGCGTAGCTCGCCAGTTCGTCGGTCGCCTGCCAGCGGATGGCGCCCGTAAGCTTGTCGAAGGCGACGACCCCCGTGCCGTTGCCGACGACCCGCCCGCCGGCAGCGTACACATCCGGCGGACTGCCCGCGGGGCTGCCGCCGATATTGGCGATCAGCAGGTCCCCCCACACGATGGGCGTGCTGCCGACGCCAAAAAAGTTCTTCACCACGCCGAACTGCCGCTGCGTATCAATTGCCCACTGCTTTTTACCGTCGGCGATGCGAACGCAGTGGAGCCGCCCTTCAGGGCTCATCACGTAGACCCGGCCGCCGTCCGCCACCGGCGTGGCCCGCGGGCCGTTGTTGTAGCCCAGCATATCCGTGAAGTCGGCCGCCAACTCGTGTCGCCACAGCTCCTCGCCCGTTTCGCTGCGGCGACAGGTAAGGCGATGCTGGTCGCCGTGGCGGTCGAAATGAAATAGCCGACCTCGGCTGATCGAAGGCGAGCTGTAGCTCTCGCCCAGCTCGCATTGCCAGACCACCCGCGGCGGCCTGCCGGCAAGGTCGTCGGACAGCCCCTTCTCCGGCGAGCGAGCATCCCGCCGCGGCCCGAGAAAGTCGGGCCAGTCGATTCCCTCAGGGCGCGTGCCCAGATCGGGCGGCAACTCTTCAGCCGCCAGCGGCGCGGCGACATTGACCAGCAGCGAAAAGACGGCCAGCGTAGCGAACGCAGTCTGTTTCATGGCGATAGCATACCGCAGGCATGAAGGGGTCGGGATCCTTTTGCGACTTGAGGGCCACATAGCCAAAAAAACTGGCCAGTCGCAAAAGGCTCCCGACCCCGTTGGCCCCGGTTCTCCCCAGAAAGCTCCAACGGTAGCATGAACTAACCGCCTCGGTCGCCTCGGGCCTCAAGCCTCAAGCCTCAAGCCTCACCCCGCCCACGTTCATGTCCGACGCTCAGCCGATCGACGCCTCCCTCTTGCCGCCGCGGCAATTCTTCCGTTTTTCGGCTGACGTCCTCCGTGCCGACGGATTGGAGTCGCCGAAGGGCTTTTCGCTCGACGAGAGTTACGCGCTGCCGGCGCTGGGCGAGCTGGACGGCCGCACGGCGTTCGCCGACGTACGGATGGCCTGGAACCCGGCAGGGTTGGCGTGGCAAATCACGGTCGCTGGCAAGACGCAGCTTCCGTGGTGTCGCGATTCACGCTGGGAAGACAGCGACGGCCTGCAGGTGTGGATCGACACGCGGGCCACGCTCAATGTGCATCGGGCCAGCCGATTCTGCCACCGCTTCGTCTATCTGCCGCGGGGCGGCGGCCCGGCGGGAGAAGAGCCGCTGGCCGACCAGCTTCTCATCAACCGTGCCAAGGAAAATGCCCGGCCCGTGCGACCGCGCGAGCTGACGGTTCGCGCGACGACGACCGGCGGCGGTTATACGCTATGGGCCTTCGCCTCGACGGCGGCGCTAGGCGGTTACGACCCCGCCCAACAGCCGCGGCTGGGATTCACCTACGCGGTATTCGATCGCGAGCGCGGCCTGCAGACGTTCTCGGCGGGCCCGGAATTCCCCTACGAAGAAGACCCAAGCTGCTGGTCGGAGCTTCGCCTGGTGGGTTGAGGCCTCGCGGCGCTACAGCGCTCTTGCAGAGTTCAGGGGAGATTTCTTGCCCGTGAGTCGCTCTCTTCGCGGCCCATTGAGGTTGTGCGTTCTTTTGCCCGCGAACTACGCGAATTGCCGCCAATAACCAGCGGAAAATGGGCGTAGTTTTAAGCCGGCTGCTACGTTGGCGCCAGGAGCGGCTGCTTGACCGGCCTGCCGCTTAACTCCATTTCCGACGCCTATGCGAGTGACTCGCGGGCCGCCAAAAAAGCCCGGGAGTCGCCCTGAACGACGAGAGCCGGCAGGTTGAATCGCGCCAGCGCAAATCAATCGACCAGCCGCATAACCCGGCCAGTCCGTACGACCCTCGCCTCCGGACCTATGGCCGTCTCCCATCGTTGACTGGCCGCATCCCGCGACGTACATAATTCAACAGCCTTGGGCGAATTCTCCCCGCTCGCTTGGCACGATCCGCTGACGGCGATCGACGCCGGCGGTCCGCGCCCTGGGCGTTACGAAAATGTGATCCGCTGGCGCCGCTCGGGGGAGAATTCGCATCATGATCCAGGGTTCGCTGTTGCTGGTTGACGACGATCGGCAGGTGCTCGAATCGATGGCCGACTGGCTGCGGAG
The DNA here is from genome assembly GCA_020847515.1 of Pirellulales bacterium. GTDB lineage: Bacteria > Planctomycetota > Planctomycetia > Pirellulales > Lacipirellulaceae > Lacipirellula. The sequence continues at coordinate 18,576 of JADLBW010000175.1, forward strand.
CCACGGCCTGCAGGTCGACGCGGTCCGCGGCCTCGCCGAGGCGGCCGACCGGCTCAGCCGCAAAACGTACGACCTGCTGTTGGTCGACGTCCGCCTCCAGGACGGCGACGGCATGGACCTCTTAGAGCAGGTCCGCCGCTCGCACGCAGCCAGCCAGGTGATCCTCATTACCGGCTACGGCGATCCCGACGCCGCCGTCGAAGCGCTGCGGGCCGGCGCCGTCGATTACCTCACCAAGCCCCTGATCGACGATGAGCTGTTGATGTCGATCGAGCGGGCCCTCTCCCAGCGGCAGATCATCGAGGAGAACACCCAGCTTAAGCGCGAGCTCGACAAGCGCCACGGCCTGGACAACGTCGTCGGCCACGATGCTCAGATGCGACGGATCTTCGAAGTCATCGACAGCGTCGCCGACACCAAGGCGACCGTCCTGGTCACCGGCGAAAGCGGCACCGGCAAAAGCATGATCGCCCGGGCGATCCACCGCCGCAGCCGCCGCAGCGGCAAACCGTTCGTCGAAGTCGCCTGCGGCGCCCTGCCGGAAAATCTGCTGGAACGCGAGCTGTTCGGACACGTCGCCGGCGCCTTTACCGGGGCTGCGGGCAACAAGACCGGTAAGTTCATGCAGGCCAGCGGCGGCACCATCTTTCTCGACGAAATCGGCACCGCGAGCGCCGCCATGCAAGTAAAGCTGCTCCGCGTGCTGCAGGAACTGCAGTTCGAACAGGTCGGCGGCGACAAGACGTTCAAGGTCGACGTACGAGTCATCCTCGCCACCAACGAGGACCTGGCCGCAGCCGTCGCCGAGGGGCGGTTCCGGCAGGACCTGTACTATCGCATCAACGTGATCAACGTCGAACTGCCCCCGCTCCGCTCCCGGCGGGGCGATGTTCCGCTCCTGGCCCAGTCGTTCCTCAACGGCCTGCGGGAGGACACCAACCGCCCCGTGAAAGGCTTTACCGACGAGGCCCTGGCGGCCCTGGAGGCGTATAGCTGGCCGGGAAACATCCGCGAATTGCAGAACGTCGTCGAACGGGCCGTGCTGCTGGGCAAGGGCGAACTGATCACCCCCGCCGACCTGCCGCGGGAGATCGCCGCCGGCGCCGCCGTGCGGGCCAGCGCCGCAGGACGCCGAACGCTCAAAGAAGCCCTCGCAGGACCTGAGCGGCAGATCATACTCGAAGTCCTCGAGGCCCACGGCTGGAACCGCAACGCCACGGCCGACGCCCTAGGCGTCAACCGCACGACGCTCTACAAGAAGATGAAGCGCCTGGGGCTGGAGGACGAGGCCCTCGCCGCCGGCCGAGGGTAACCGCCCGTGCAATGGACGTTCGATGGACTGGCCGCTTGAAGCGGCCAGTCCGAGCTGCGCCTGGGTGGGTCGGCCCTGGGCCTTGCATCTTCGGGCTGGAAGTACTTTCAGAATCGCGATGGCTGGTCCATCCGTAGGGGCTATGCCGGTGCTGCGGCCGAGAGTTGACACCCTCGCGGCCCGCGCCTACCGTGAAGAGAGGCCCTTCGGGCGGCCGCTTGCTTCTCCCGTTTCCCACCCCCCTAGAGTTCCCCTCGGGTCTCCCGGCATCTATGAATCGTCTGTACATTCCGGCCGCCGTCACCATCGCGTTGATCATCGGTCTTTCCACCTGGGAAGGCGTTTACTCCGACCGCTTCACGGGTTCGAGCGTCACGGCGGCTGAATTCGGCAAGCTGTTCGCCAACTTGCCGCGCGAGGTCGGGGCCTGGCAGGGCGAGGACCACAAGGTCGACGACAAGACCCTCGAAGTGGCGGGCGCCGTCAACCATGTGTCGCGGACCTACAAGAACATGGAAACCGGCGAGCAGGTCGACCTGTGGCTGGTGGTGGGCCATTCCCGCGACATTTGCCGCCACACGCCCGATATCTGCTATCCGAGCCATGGCTTCGCCCAGGACGGCTCGAAGCAGAAGCAGACCATCGAGACTAGCCAAGGCGAATCGACGTTCTACACGGCCCGTTTCCGCCAGGAGATGGCCCTGGGCGCCGGGGGGGCGTTTCAGCGGGTATTCTGGGCCTGGAATCCCAACACTGACGAGGAATTCGGCTGGGAAGCCCCGGATAATCAGCGGGTCCACTTCGGCAATAACCGCTCCCTGTACAAGATGTACTTCACCGCCACGATGAAGGAGCGCGACGAGCCGGTGGCCGACAACTTGGCGATGGACTTCGCCAAGGTGATGCTGCCGGTGGTGAACCACACGCTGTTCGCGCAGCATTACGGGCCGCTCCCCAAAGCGACGCCCGCCGGCGATGACGCCGCAGGCGAACCGGCCGGCGAGAATCCGGCGGACGTCGCCGCCAGCGTCGACAAGCCGGCCGCCTTGCCAAGCGATGCGCCGGCGGCTGAAGGCGCCGCGCCAGAGGCGCCGGCGACGCCGTAAGTCCTGCGTCTCTCTCTTGGCCACGGCGGATGTGCTTGTGCACGAGCCGCACGTGTGCACCTCTGCGGAGAGCGGCCGCGAACTACGCGCATTGATGCCGCGGCCCCGCCACAGCGCAATCGCCGTGCGCCTTTCGCGACTTTCGCGGCTATGCCTCGGATCGGCATCCGCACACGCTACTTCAACTCATAGGCCATCCAATAGAAAAGCGGGTGCCGACAGGGCGCCCGCTTCATTAATTATAACAATATCAGCCGACCGACTCGAAAAGCTAGAAAAGATCGTCGCTAGGCTCGGCGGAACCGGCGTCGCCGGAAAGATTCGACTGCTTGTGATTTGACGTTACTAACTGGCCGTACACAAACGGATCGATCTGGTCGCTGATGAAGACGACCTGGCCGGCGACGAACGCCGCGTTGACGCCGCCCGGATGATTGCTCGACGGCAATCCGGGACGAATCGCGACCGATGGATCGTTGCTCGGCGATATGACCGCGTTCGTCATGCCGTTAGTGGCATCGAAAGTTGTATACGTCGCCGGGTTTTTGGTGCCATTGATGCGAAGTAAGGGGTCGCTCACCACCGCTGTAGGATTGACCCAGGTAAAGCCGTAGTGGAAGCTGGCGTCTTCCGTTTCCGAATAGTCGCTGGTAGACACATAGCCCCAATAGAGTGCGGCCAGGCTCTCCGACAGCATCATGGTCTTGGTCGTGCCGTCGCCCTTGCCCTGCAGGTACGCGATCGACATGACCACTTCGGGGGCGTCGCCCTTCGCGTTGGTGCCGTCGCGCTTGTCGTAGGTCGTCGACGTGGGCCAGGCTGGATTCGGCGGACCATTGGGATTCTCGGGCGGGATCACGTCGGCCCGTCTGGTCCTGTCGAAGAACAAACCATTGGCCGGGTTCTCTTGCGAGGCATTCCAGTCGACGCGCGAGCCGGCGTTGGCCACATAGGACAGATTCGGCTCGCCTTGCGTCACTGGTGGATTGCTGGGGCAAACCAGGATCTCAATCGAAGCGAACGTGGGATTGCCTGTGCTCCAACGTTCGTACAACTGCGTCTGTTCGATGCTGGGGAACGTCATGACCACCCAGCTTGCGCGAGTGATCTGCTGCGTCTTACTGATGCCCAGCTTGTTGATGTATCCGGGCAAATCCTTGCTCGAAGTCTCCCGGATGGCCAGGGCCTTGGCCAACTGGCTCATGTTGCTGGAGCAGGAGTTGCGACGGGCCGCTTCGCGGGCGGCTTGCACGGCCGGCAGCAGCAGGCCGACCAGCGTGCCAATGATGGCGATCACCACTAGCAGCTCGACTAGCGTGAACGCCTTACGATCAGAAAGCCTCATCTTGCCTTCTCCCTGTTCAGTAGGTGAAGAGTGCCCCGCCTCTGGCGCAGGCTCGACCCTACGATATGGCTTAAGAAATAAGGGCGCAACCGGGGCGCGAGCCTGCAAGCATAATTCTCGCAAACTGGCCGGCGTTTGTCCAGCAAAAGCGACCAGGGGCGCAGGGCCGCTGGGTTTTTCAAAGCAAGTGGGCGCCATGGCCACGGAGGTCTGCCGACGTGGCCATGCTTTGCGGGAAATCATCGCGTCCATGCAGAGGTCGGCATGGCATCCCACTCCTTCAGTTTGAAAAACTGATCAGCCTTGGACGGGGGCGCCTCCTACGAACCGGCAAGCGGTGCTCGCGTGCGAGGTGCATTGCGGCGCGGCAGCGGCCGATCGCCGTCAGGACCGCCGGCCGCGCTTAGCTGGCAGTTCAGTAGTCGTCGTCGGTCGGCTGTTTGAAGTCCCGTTCAAACTTGGCCCCCTCGGCGTCCATCAACGTCGACTCTTTGTGGCTGGTCGTCATTAATTGGCAATAGACCACTTGATCGATTTTGTCGCTCAGGAAGCGAATGTGCCCGGCGACAAAGGCTGCATTGACTCCGCCATTGTGATGACTGGAGGGAAAGGCGTCTTGTTCGGTGATTTCGCTCGTCCCCTCGTAATTGGACGTACTTTGCTGTCCGTTAATGCGCAGCTTGGGCCAAAACGAAATTCGATTTTCGCCAATCACCTGCTCCGGCTGCCACCAAACAAATCCGAAATGATATTTCGAATCTTGCGTAGCGTCGTACTCAGTGGGCGGGCGCTGTCGGGGCGGGCCGACGTAGCCATACCGAACTGTTCGTATGCTTTCCGAGAGCATTAGCGTATTGGTCGACCCGTCGCCGCGAGATTGGATGTAACCAAACGTCATCTTCTTGACCGGGGCATCGGTCGCGGGGTCCTTCCCATCGCCGTCGTAGTGGTCCTGGGAGGAATTGCCGAGCGTATCGGGATCGTCCATTTCAGCCCGGCGAGAATGGTCGAAGAAAATGCCGTTCGCCGGATTATCCTCTAGCCCCGCTTCGCCGCAGTTGGCAACGTACGCCAACCGGCCGTCATCCTCGGTGGCCGGTGGATTGCTGGGGCAAACCAGCGTTTCCACATATTGAAACTGGTTGTGCTGGCCCTGCGCCCAGCGCTCATAGAGTGATTGCTGCTCAAGATGCGGGAACAAGTACACCACCCATGGCGCACGGGTATTCTCGCCGTGCGGGATGCCGATCGCGTTGATATATCCCGGATACTGCCCGAAGGAGCCCTCGTACATCTGCAGTGCTTTGGCCAATTGGCCAAGATTCGTCGCACACTGATTCCGGCGCGACGCCTCGCGGGCGTTCTGCACAGCCGGCAATAGCAGACCGACCAGCGTGCCGATGATCGCGATGACCACCAGCAACTCCACCAGGGTAAAGCCCAGCCGTCGATAGCGTTCACGTTGGTCCATAGCGGTGCTCCCTGTTCCGAAAGAGCGCGACAAGTAATGGGCGGCCGAGGCTCTGGCCTCTGTTTCAGAGCACGCGATCCGCCCCCCGGGACGGCAGTATGATGAATTTGCGGCGGCAATGTCAAATTTCGAGGCCTGGGGGGGCCCAAGGGCCGGGCGACGTTTGCGGTAGAGCGGAGGGGTCGGGAGCCTTTTGCGACTGGAGGGCTTTTTAGCGACTTGAAGCAACCTGTCGCAAAAAGATCCCGACCCCGTGCGACGCAATCCAGCGCTTGTCGAGCGCCCGCGGCCGCTGGTATCCTGTCCAGACTCGCCGAATCTATTGACCTGATACACTGGTGGGAGAAATGCATATGTCGATGTTCATCGGAGAAGCGTTGGCCGGCGACGGCAACGAGATCGCTCATATCGACCTGCTGATCGGCGGCAAGGACGGGCCGGTCGGCGTGGCGTTTGCCAACGCGCTGGCGCGGCAGAGCAAGGGGCACTCGAACCTGCTGGCGGTGCTCGCGCCCAATCTGGCGGTCAAGCCCTCGACCGTAATGATCACCAAGGTCTCGATCCAGGGCGCCAAGCAGGCGGTGCAGATGTTCGGCCCCGCTCAGGCGGCGGTGGCCAAGGCGATCGCCGATTCGGTGTCCGAGGGGGTGATTAACAAGAACGACGCCGAGAATCTGGTCTGCGTCTGCGGCGTGTTCATCCACTGGGAAGCCAACGACAACCAGAAGATCTACGACTACAATTACGAGGCCACCAAGATGGCCGTCAAGAACGCCATGGAGGGCAAGCCCACCGTCGATGAAATGATTGCCGGCAAGGACAAGGCGGAGCATCCGTTCCGCGGGTTTTAGGATGCGATTAGCCCAATGTCAGTGGCCAGTTGTCAGTGGTCAGTCGTAGAGGCCATCTGATTGCGGGCCTCGCGACGAAAAACTTCGCCACGCGCAGCATCCCCGCGGCGCGTGGCGTTTTTATGTAGCACGCATGAGCTAAGAGCTGTGAGCTAAGAGCTATAAGCTGTAAGCCATAAGCCACTGACAACGGACAACGGACAACGGACTGCGGACTGCGGACTACGGACCACTGATTACTGACTACTTCTGCCGCCATGAGCCTCGCGAAAATCCTTCTTTGCCTCGATAGCGACCAGCAGCCGAGTGTGTTTGACAGCGTCGTGGCCGTTGACGCGGGAGTCCAGCACCTGTTTCGGCACGGAGGCGTGGCGCCGGAGAAGGTGCGCGAACTGGTGTACGGCGCCATGTTCACCCGCGGTCCGACGGAACTGAAGAATACCGCTCTGTTTATCGGCGGCTCCGACGCGGCGGCGGGCGAAGCGCTGCTCAAGGCGGCGACGGACGTCTTTTTTGGGCCTATGCGCGTTTCGGTGATGCTCGACTCCAACGGCTCGAACACCACCGCCGCCGCCGCGGTCCTGGCCCTGCGACGGCACGTGCCGCTGGCCGGAGCGATCATCACGGTGCTGGCTGGCACTGGGGCCGTGGGCCGGCGCGTGGTGCGACTGCTGGCCAGCGAAGGGGCGCGCGTTCGCGTCGGTTCGCGGCGACTGGTCCACGCCGAGGCGACGTGCGACAAGCTGAGCCGATTGCTGCCCGGCGCCGACCTCACGGCCTGGGAAAACAGCACTCCGATGGCCGCCGCCACGGCCGTCGACGGCGCCCAAGGCGTAATCGCCTGCGGCCCGCCCGCCGCCGAGTTGCTCCCGAAGGGTTCGCTCGCTCAGTCGCCGGGCCTGCAAGCGGCGATCGATCTGAATGCCGTGCCGCCGCACGGCCTCGCCGATATCGAGCCGACCGACAAAGCGACGAAGCACGGAGAAGTAGTGTGCTACGGCGCCCTGGGCGTCGGCGGCGCCAAAATGAAGATTCACAGAGCGGCGATCTCGCGACTGTTTTCGGCCAACAATCTGGTGCTGGACGCCGATGAGATCTATGCGCTCGCTAAGGAGCTTTGAACTCGCTCACTCGGATCTTAGTCCTCGCGAAGACTTGTAGGTTCTGCATTTGCCGCTTGCGGTCCCGCTACTGGGTCGCGAAGAACAGCGCTAGCGCCGCGGCAATGAGAATCGCGACGCAACCGAGTCCCCAGAGGGTGTTGCGCCGCCGGCGCAGGGCTTGGCGCTCGACCCGCGATAGTGGCGGCGTAACGTGCGATTGCGCAAAGGGCGGCGGAGCGACCGGCATTGGGGCGCTCGGCGCGGCCCCTTCGGTCGATCCCCGCCGCAAATCGCCGACATCGGGCGGAGGGCCGTCGGGGGCGGGCGGCGGCGAGGCGAGCGGCGGAGGCGCAAGCGGCGGCGGCGCGGGAGGAGGCGCTGCGGGAGGGGGGGGCGGCGGGGGCGGAGGCTGAGGTCGATCGTTTCCCGAGGCGCCCTCCGCGAGCCGCGCCGCCTTGATCGGCCGACGACAATGGGGGCATCCTATCCAACGACCCAGCCACGCCTCATCGATCTGCACCACCTCGCCGCAGGTGGTGCATCGAATTGGTATCATGGCCATCGCCCGCAGTATACCGCAGGGAATCGAAAGCTGAACCCCCACGTCTGATGGCCAAACGTGCATCACGCAAATCGCCGTCGTCGCCGCGGGGCGTTGCTGTGCAACGCGCCCGGAGCGGAGCCGGTTGGGTGCTGACACATCCGCCCAGCGTGCGAGAGTGCGCCGACGACCTCGAAGAAGTGCGCACCATGATGGCCGCGGGGGAGCATGACGTAGCGCTCGATGAACTGCGGTGGCTCGTCGAAGTGTGCAGCGATTCGATTGAGGCCCACTGCCTGCTTGGCAAATTAGCCGTGGAGGAGGCCGGCGATCTAGCGCTCGGTCGCGCGCACTTCGGCGTCGGCTATCAACTGGGAGCGCGAGCGCTGGAGCGCGTCGGGCGACCGACCCCGCTATCGGCACTGCACCCGGCAAATCGTCCGTTCTTCGACGCCGGTCGCGGACTGGCCTGGTGTCTTAGCGAATTAGGCAGACGCGACATGGCCCTGGAAGTCGTGGAGCATTTGCTCTACTGCGATCCGGCCGATCCGCTGGACCTGCGGGCCTGGATCGATGACATCAAGACCGCCGGGGCCCCGATTATCGAGCTGGACGGTTTGATCCCGCCCCCCGACGAGCTTCCGTAAGGGCGGCCCGCGCCATGCTTGGCCGAATGGGCTGCGATCCGTCACGCGGCTCTGCGAATTTCGCGTCTGCCAGGCTCGCCGTTAGATGATTCCGTGCAGCGGCCCGCCGGGTGCGCCAAGGGCGTCGACGCGACGAGCAACCGCGGGGTCTTCTTCCAACACCGGGGCATGGTGCGGCTTGATGCGGGCGTCGATCACTAGCGGGCCTTGGCAGCCCCAATGCTTTTCGGTCGTAAACTCGCCAATGCCGTAGAGATCGGCCGCCGGGCTGGAGCGCGTGAATACGACCCACAGAAAGTTTTCCAGCGACTCTGCCACGAACTGGCTGTCGTCGACCACGACGATCAGGCGAAACTGATTCGCGGGGTGATTTCCGCCCAGGCTGCTGATGAATCGCCGCATGGCGGCCGTCACTTCCTCGCGGGCCGCCGTCCGGGCCCTGACCGACTCGTCGTAATCAAACGACGGCGCCGGGCAGTGGGGGCCTTCGACGGCCAGCACGCCGGCCAACGCCACGCGCGGACGGCGAAAGCCCTCCGGCAGCGCTAGCGTCGCCGGCAACTCGGTCGTCAGCTCGTAGCGCTTCGGGCCGGCTGCCGCAATGACCACCTTCGATCCGGCGTTCAAACCGATGCCCGAGTAATCGAGCGTGTCGATCGTCGTATGCGTGTGAAAGTGGAGATCGCGGCGCCAGTCGGCGCGCTCGAGTAGGTGGCGTAGAAATGCCGGAATATCGTAAACGTCGAGTTGCGGATTATCGTGCTGGGCGACGATCAGCAGGAACTTCGCGAGCGAAAGCTGCCCCTGGCCGAGAATGGCGCTCGCCTGGGTAAGCAGCTCCTGCGGCGCCGGGTGGTCGAGGAACGGCGTATAACGCTCGCTCCCAATGGCCAACAGCAAGGGATGCACCCCCGCGGCGTCGACCGCGTGTACGCCATGCACCCCTGGCAGCACCGTCGGGATGAGCGGGCCGGTGATCTCGTGAATCAACTGGCCGAACATCGTGTCCTCTTGCGGCGGGCGGCCGACGACGGTGAACGGCCAGATTGCATCGCGGCGGCAGTAAACGTCTTCAACCCTCAACGCCGGAAAGGGATGCTCCAGGCTGTAGTAGCCCAAATGGTCGCCGAACGGGCCTTCGGGGAGCAACCGCCCCGCCTCCACCGTGCCGGTGATGCAAAAATCGCTGTCAGCATGAATGGGCAGGCCCTGCGAGCGACGGATCATTCGCACACGGCGGCGACCCAACGCCCCGGCAAAGCCCAATTCGCTCATGCCTTCGGGCAGCGGCATCACGGCGGCCACCGACATCGCCGGCGGCCCGCCAACGAAGATATTGACGCGGAACGGCTGACCGGCTCGCAGCGCCGCGGCATGGTGCACGCCGATGCTGCGGTGTATCTGATAATGAAGCCCGACTTGCTCGTTGAGACGATACTCGTTGCCGGCGAGCTGTACGCGATACATTCCGAGGTTCGAGCGCGGCAGACCTGGCTGGCGGACGTCTTCGGTATAGACGATCGGCAGCGTCACGAACGGACCTCCGTCGCGGGGCCAGCTTACCAGTTGCGGCAGTTCACTGATCGTCGCGCGGTCTTCGAGGACCGCTCCGGCGGCGACGTATTTGGGCGCCATGTACAGGGCGTCCAGTGGCGCTTTCCAGTAATGCCATGGCCGGCGCAACGCCGCCTGCGGCTGGGCCTTGATGCTTACCAGCCGCTCCACGGCGACCAACGCATCGCGGAACATTAGCCGCATCCGCTCCATCGTGCCGAACAGATTGCTCGCCATCGGGAAGCGGCAGCCGACGACGTTGGCGAAGTAGATCGCCGGTCCGCCGGCCGCGTGGACGCGGCGGTGAATGGCCGCCGCCTCCAGTTGGGCCCGAACAGGCGATTCGATGCAGACGAGCTGGCGATGCCGCTGCAGGTCGTCGATGCACTGGCGGAGATTCTGATAACCCATGCTCGCCTGCTGATCGTGGTAATACGTCCCGACGCTGCGCCTCAACCGCTGGCGTGGCCGGGCACCGAGGCTGGACCGAACCACCGCTGCGGCCCGCGCCAATCCGACAACCGGAATTTATCGGCCGGAAATCCACGCGGCAGCGGTCGCAGCGGAAGTCCCTGACGGATAACCTTTTATGGTAGAATCGATGCTCTATGCCGGGAAGGATTAGGAAGTCCTCGCGGCAGGCCCCGCAGGGGGCGCCACGGCAGCGGCCATGCACAAAGCTAGTGGGGGTGGCCGCCGCAACCTACAATTTCTTAATGCGTGGTCGCTCGGGCCGCCGCGGCGCGAAAACCGCGGCCGGGACCCGCTCCGAAGTTCAAGAGGCAATAAATCGCATGGATCGTGAAAGTGACGACCGCCTTCCGGAAATCGCCCTGGTGGGCGATCTTACCGAGCACGAATCGGAGTTGACGGAGCGCTTGCTCGACGTCGAACCGGGCGGCGAGTGCCTCATTTACTTCGACTCGCCCGGCGGCAGCCCTTACTGCGCCATGTCGCTCATGACGCTGATCCGCATCCGCGGATTGCGGGCCACTGGCATTGTCACGGGCGAGTGCTCTTCGGCCGCGCTGTGGCCGTTTGCCGCTTGCCAGCGGCGGGTGGTCACCCCTTGCAGCGTGCTGTTATTCCACCCCATGCGGTGGCAAAGCGAAGAGAACGTGGGGCTGGCCGAAGCTGCCGAGTGGGCACGTCATTTCGGGCAACTCGAAAAGGATATGGATGCGCTGCTAGCGGACTTATTCGGCTCTTCAAGGGAGTTGATCGACACATGGATCAATCCCGGCCGCTACGTCGGCGGACCCGAACTGGCAGCCGCTGGGCTGGCTGAACTGGTGAGCTTTCAGGAATTGAGCTCGCTGTCGAAGCTCATCGTGCCCTCGCTCAACGGCAAGGCGCACGGGCGGGCGAAGGCGAAACAACCGGTGGGGTAGCAGGCTTCAGCTCCGCCGCGTGCCGCCAAACCGGAATGGCTGACGCAGGCAGCTTGCCGAGACCTTCACCCGTCCGAAACTCGTCTCCCCTATCTTCGCCGACTTGCGGTATGATCGCTGCCGTAGCACGGCCGGAGCGCCGTTGCGCACACTGCGCTGAGTCTATTCTCAGGGAGGGAGCGAAATGGAATTCCGCCTTCATAGGTCGCGTCGAGGGGCGGCTCAGGCCGGGCTGCGGGCGATCCTGTTAACGGCCGTAGGCGCTTGGGCGACATATGCCCACAGCGAAGAGAAGCCGGCCGTCAGCCAGCTTATTACGGCCACGGTGGCCCGCGAGGGTGATCTGCTGGCTGGGATTCCGCCCTATCTGCCCAAGGCGCCGGTGAAAGGCAAGCTGACGTTGGGCGGCTCTTCGGCCATGAACCAATTGGCCATGCTCTGGGCTGACGGGCTGCGGCATGTCCACCCCGACGCGCAACTCCATATCGATATGTACGAATCGGGCCAGGTGCTGCCTCGGCTGGCAAGCAGCGAGATGCAGATCGGCCTGATGAGCCGGCCGCTTACCGCCGAGGAGCTGAAGACCGACGGTATCGCCGCGCTAGCTGCGGCGAAGGATGTGCTGGGCATCGTGGTGCACCCGGACAATCCCTTGGCAGCGCTCACACTGGAACACGGGGTGCGCATTCTTCGCGATCCGGAGGCCGCCGGGCAACCAGCCGCGAAGACCTGGGGCGACGTCGGCGTAACCGGCGCGTTCGCCAAGACGCCGGTAACGCTCTACGGCCGCAGCTCGGGCACCGGCGCCTGGGGTTACCTGGTGCAGCGATTTCTGGGCGAGGGCGCCAAGAGCCGTAGCGGCCAAGATTGCAAAGGGTATGCACAAATCTGCGAAGCCGTCGCCAAAGACCCTGGCGGCGTCGGGTACCTCAGCCTCGCCCTGGCGCCGCCCAAGCCCGGCAAGCTGCTCCCCCTGGTGCTGACGACCGGCGAAGTCGTGTCTCCGCCTGCGCCCGGCGAAGAACCTGACCCGCGTTATCCGCTGGTGCGCCAACTGTATGTCGTCCTCAAGCTGAAGGCGGGCGAGACGCCGTCGCCCATGGTCGAGGAATTTCTCCGCTACGTGCTGAGCCGCTCAGGGCAGGAGGATGCGATTAAGGCCGGCTTGTTGCCGCTGCGCCGCGACGAAGTGATGGCTTCCCGCGATCAGCTCGGTTGGACTGGCGTTCGCTAGCCCCTCTGCGGTCATCAAGGGCCAGTCGCACCCCTGGCGGGGCAGAGCGGCCCGACGCTTGTTTGTTGAATCGCTCGAGCACGGGTCCGCCGGCGGCATATGGAAGTACGCGCTGCATGAGCGCCCGCCGTCTTCCGAAAGCCGTTTGGCGGACGGTCGAGCCTCCGACGCCGAAGAACTTTTGCCGCACATTTATCGAATAGGAGCACCGTGATGAAGCCCGCTGTGCGCAGGAACTTGTCGCCCGCAGTCTCGTTGACTGCGGCGCTGGCGGCCCTTGTCGGCCTGATTGGCGAGACCGCGCGGGGTCAGGCCTCGATTCGCAGCCGCGATCAGGCCGCCGACTGGTCGGCGCCGACGCTCAATTCCGCCGCCGACGCCGCCTATGTTCCCTCTTGGAATGCGCAGCCGAACGCCTGGCGGCTGGGAGTCGCGATCGAAAACGTCGATGTCGGCGTGCGGCTGACCGACGTCGAGGCCGGCATGCCGGCCCAGAAGGCGGGGCTGGAGCGCGGCGACATTATCGTGAACGTTGAAGGTTACCAGGTCGGCTATGTCAACGGCTCTCTGTTCGATTTGGGCGACGAGATGCGCCGCCGCGTCGATAGCCAAGGCCGCATCAATTTCCTTGTCTACGACCAGCGGGATCGCCGACTAGTGAGCCTGCCCGTGGCGCTTGTTCAACAATCTGCCGGCGGCGTACGCGGCGAGGTCATTTGCAAGGAGCGGATTACGCTCACACAGCAGGCGGTGCTCACCGTGCGGCTTCGCGACGTTACCTATCCGAACTGGCAGAACGTCGAGGTCGGCAAGCATGTCATTCCCGCGCCGCCCCATCCGCCCATCCCGTTCTCGATTCAATTCGATCGTTCACAGTTGTATCCCGACCATCGCTACGAAGTAGACGCCTATCTGTTTGACCGGGGACAGGTTGTGCTGCAAAGCAAGGCCGGCGTGCCGGTGACTCCGCTGGCCAACAATAACCCCCTTCAAGTGACCCTTGTGCGGCCAGCCTCCGCCCCGTCGCCGGGGGCCAATACCTACGCTGTCGGGCAACTCGACCAGATCACGCAGTGGTATCGCCAGTACCTGCGGCGGGAACCTACAGTGCCGGAGCTCTCGGCGTGGCAGGCGTATCTGCAATCCGGCAAGTCCCCGCAAGACGTCCTGGCGTACATCTTAGGAAGCAGTGAGTACTTCGATCGCATGGACAATCAGCGCGATTCGTATCTCGCCGAGTTGTACCGCAGCGTCATGGGCCGGCAGCCGACGGCATCGGAGTTGCAGCAATTCACCACCCAATATCAGCAGTACGGCGGCGCGCGGACCGACTTCGTGCGCGACGTCCTGCGGCTGCAGCCCAGCGGTCTTTGAAAGCCCCGACCTCGTCTTCCGCTGAGAGCGCGTGCCGATGCGATTGCAGCGGAGGAGGTGCGGGGGGCGCCGCTATTCTCTGACGGCTTCGGACTAGCGGAAGGGTGACGAATGCCCACTGGCGATAAGCCGCCGCCGGCACGCCTTGCCGTCTGGCTCTGTTGGTTTCAAGGGCTCTACTTCGCCGCCACCGGAGTCTGGCCGCTGATCAGTATTCGCACGTTCCAGGCGGTAACAGGCAAAAAGACTGATCACCTCGTTACCGGCTCGGAAGCGGATCATTGGCTGGTCAATACCGTCGCGGTGCTCGTACTGGCGTGCGGGGCGACGTTTTTGGCGGCCGCCTGGAGAGGTCGACCGAGCATTGAAGCGGCGGTCCTGGGAGTTACGTCGGCCCTTGGTCTGGCGGCGATCGATGTCGTGTATGTCGCACGTCGGGTAATCGCCCCGATTTACCTGGCCGACGCGGCGGTGGAGGCTATGATCATCGCCGCCTGGTTGGCAAGCTGGCTCGGCGATCGCAGAGCAAGCTGCTAGGTAGGTCGTCAACGCCGGCGCCCCGAGGCCGCGATTTTGCGCTATTCGCCCAGGACGGCAACCGACTCCGGCGCCAGGACGATGGACTCGCCGCTCACCTGCGGCGGCGCCTTGGACGCCAGCAGGACCTTGTACGGTCGCTGCGCTCGCAAGCTGATTTGCCGCTCCTCGTCAGCGAAGTTGCACGCAATGGTAACCCCCTCGCGCTCTACCAGGAGCCACTGTTCGGCTTCGTCGTATCGAACGTCGATCAGATCCAGTCGACCGGTCGTCAGCGCCGGCATGCTGCGGCGCACCTGAATCAAGCGCCGATGCCACTCCAGGACGTCGGCATGCGCCGGTTCAGCGACCTCTTCCCATCGAAGCCTAGAACGCTCGAACGTCGCCCGCTCCTGCGGATCGGGCACGTCTTCGGGCTGCCAGCCGAAATCGGCAAATTCCCGCCGGCGGCCTTCCGTAATCGCCGCGGCCAGTTCGGGCTCGTCGCCATAGTCGACAAAGTACTGAAACGGCGACGAACAAGCCCACTCTTCTCCCTGGAACAGCATCGGAATGAACGGGCTCAGCAAGACGATGGCGGCCGCCATTTTGGCCCGGTCCCGATTGACCAACATGCAGAGTCGATCGCCCTGCGCCCGGTTGCCGACCTGGTCGTGGTTCTGCACGCAGATGACGAACTTATGACCCGAGATCTCGACCGCCGGCCGCCCATGGGGCCGGGCCCGATAATTCGACAGTCGCCCTGCATACACAAACGGATTGCATAGCGCCTTGGCGAGGTCCTTCAACCTGCCAAAATCGCTATAGTACCCCTCCTGCTCGCCGGTGATGACCGCGTGCAACGAGTGGTGGAAATCGTCGCTCCACTGGGCGTGCAGGCCGTAACCGCCTAGCTCGTACGGGCGCACGACCCGCGGATCGTTCAGATCGCTTTCGGCGATCAAGTACAGATGCTTGCCGAGATGGGCGGCGTACTCTTCAACCTCCATCGCCAATTGCTGCAGAAACGGCACCGCCGAGGCGTCAATGATCGCGTGGATGGCGTCCAGCCGCAGCGCGTCGACATGGTAGTCGCGAAACCATTGAATGGCATTGTCGCAGAAATACCGGCGAACTTCGTGGCTCTTGCGGCCGTCGAAGTTCAGCGCCGAACCCCAAGGCGTCTGGTGTCGCTCAGTGAAGTACGGCCCGAAGCTCGCCAGGTAATTGCCGGACGGCCCCAGGTGGTTGTAGACCACGTCCAGCACGACAGCGAGGCCTTTGGCATGGCAAGCGTCGACGAATCGTTTGAATCCGTCCGGTCCGCCATAGGCGTGTTTGACGGCGAACAGGTGCACTCCGTCGTAGCCCCAGCCCCGCTCGCCCGGAAACTCGGCAATCGGCATGACTTCCACATGCGAAACGCCGAGGCGGACGAGGTGGTCAAGCTTCTTGATCGCCCCGTCAAAGGTGCCTTCCGGACTGAACGTGCCAATGTGCAACTCGTAGATGATGGCCGAGCTGAGCGGTCCTGGCCGCCAGCTTTCATCCGTCCAAGAAAAGGCCGCGTGATCTACCGCTCGCGACGCCTGGTGCACGCCGCGCGGCTGCCAATTGGACCGCGGATCAGGCAGCGCGGGTCCGCCGTCGACGATGATCGAATAATCGACTGGTTCGCCCGCGTAGGGTAGGTCCACGGTCCACCATTCATCGACCCGCTCCAACGCCATACGCTCGCCGCCCACAAGCACCTCGACGCTGCGCGCCTCCGGCGCCCATACGCGCAGCGGCTTCGGTAGTGCGCGACGCGGCTTTTGCGGCTGGCTGCGCTTGACGGCCAGCCGCGCGTGGTCGGGACGCGTGCTTCCCATTCCTCGGCGTGACAACGGCTTTCCCTCCTCCGACATTCGTGCCAAGTGCGAATGGTTGACCCTCCAGTACCCCCGCGGCAGGCCGAATCCACCATTCTGCATAGCGCGTTCCAACGCCACGCGGCAGCCACGGTGCAAGCAGCATACCAACTGTCCATGACGGTCCAGCAAGGGGTTGGCCACTACGGGTCGTTGTGTCGCGGGGGGTTGGTTTATTGGGCGTCGCGCCGTCAATGAGCCATGGACTCCTCGAATGCAGCCCGGCCTTTGTCCGGGGGGTCGCGTTCCCTTAGGGATCGACGTTGTCCCGATGGAAAGCGTGGGTTTGGCCGTTTGCCCCAGCCGGAGGCCAGGACTGCAGAGGCCCTTTAACGTCGCACCGGTCAAGAGCGAGTTGCGGCGCTCAGCTCAGGTCCACGATTACGCCTTCGTTGCCGCGCAGCCTCAGCGACCGGCCTGCGGTCTCGCGCTGGCGATCGCCGTGGGTCGACAAGAGGATTTTTCCGCCGCCGGCTTTAGGCTTCAGCTCGACTGGCTGGTCCGTGAAATTCAGTGCGACCAGCGCCTGTCGGTCCTCAGCCCGCCGGACGAATACCAACGCCCGCTCGTCGATAACATCGGGGAAATACCGGCCGATGCGCAGGGCTTCATTATCCCGACGAAGG
>JADLBW010000176.1 GCA_020847515.1 Pirellulales bacterium
CGATGTCCAAACGCAAACGTATCCCCGAGGCCGGCGCCGTCGATCAGGCGGCCTTCGAGCGGGCGATTCGCGACAACCTCTCGCCCGAGGGGGTGGTCGCGATCATCGCGCTGCTGCAACCGGCCGGCAACTACCGCAGCGGCGCCCCGGAGAACGAGCGGGCCCTCGACCAGGTCGCCTGGTTCCGCGAGACGCTGCTCGAAATGATCGGCGTCCAAGAGTTCAACGAAGTAATCGAACGAATCGAGCTGTAGCCCTCCCACCCCGGAGACCATCCCATGAAAACGCGATGCAAGATGTGTCAGAAGCGCGTCGAGATGAAGCGCGTCCAAAGCCCTCGTCTCGTCGGTCGCGGCGCCGACGCCTACTACCGCACCACCTACACCTGCCCGCTGTGCGGCGCGACCGACCAGGGGAAGTGCTACCCGAACCTGCTGGCCGATTTCTTCAGCGTCCCAAAGCGATAAGCCGAAACGCGCCGACGCCGGCGCGTCGCGGCGGGTGGTTCCCGCCGCCTGACGATGGCAGCCATTCCATCCGAAATGACGAGGAAAAGAACGATGACCAAGACGAAGACCGCCAAGAAGCCCGCCGCCCGGAAGTCGACGAGCAAGTCGGCGGCGAAGAAGCCGGCCAAAGCCTCGCCCCGAACAGGCGAGGCTCCGCGAAGCGGACTTGATCTCGACGAGACGAAGAAGCTCGAAGCGGCCCGTGCGAAGAAGGCGGGCGCCAAGTCCGCCGCCGCGAATAAAGCGAAGGTCAAGAAGACTAGCGCGCTCGACGCCGCCGCGACGCTGCTGAAGACCGCCAAGGAGCCGATGACGACCAGGGAGCTGATCGAAGCGATGGCGGCCAAGGGCCTGTGGAAATCCCCCGGCGGCAAGACGCCCGACCGCACCCTCTACTCGGCGCTCACCCGCGAGATTGGAACCAAAGGGAAGGAGTCCCGGTTCAAGAAGGCCGACGGCGGCAAGTTCGCCTCGGCCAAGTAGGATCTCAGCCCCATCCGTCCGGAACGCCCGCGGAGTTTTCTCCTCGGGCGTTTTTTCGTGGCGGCTGGTAAAGGAGGCTTTACTAGCGATCTCCGTTAGTAAAGCCCGCTTTACTAGCGAACGCTCGCGACGTTGGCCACGACGGCTGCGCTTGGGGCCGGGTTGGCCCGACAAGGCCAGGTCGCGGCGGGCCGCCACACGGCGCCACTTCGGGGCCCACGCGCCGGGCGGCAGATTCTTCCAGGTTCCCATCCCGCGGCGCTTGATGTTCTTCGCGGCGCATGGCTCCTGTGTGATTGTGGCGCCGCACATCGCGGCGCGGACTCTGGGGAACCCATCATGAACGAACCGAAAACCACTGCCGATCAGAACCGCGATGAGATCAACGCCGCCTACGTCGAGGCCCACGCCTTTGTGATCCACTACCTCGACGAGATCGACGGCCGCATCCACGACCTGCCGGCGCCGGAAAGCGACGGCCTCGATTGGGGGCACGTCGGTACGATGAACAAGGTCAAACGCGACCTGCGGGCGATCGTTACCTTCCTGGCCGGCTACGATGAACTTGGAGACTGACCCATGACCACCGACCTTGTCGCTACGCTCGCCCGTTACGTCCTGGTCGAAGCTGCGAACAAAGACGCCGCTCGCGAGCTTGGGATGCTGAAGCTCTGCGAGTTGTACGCCGACCTTCGCGCAAAGCTGCGTCGCGACGTGCCCATCAACATCTGCACCGTCCGTCCGGCCACGGACGACGAAATCGCGCTGCAGCGGTTCCACGACGAGATGGTCGCCCGCGAGCAGGAGCTGCGTCGCGCGAAGGACTAGCAGACATCCTTGGGCATCGCATCCGGCCCCTTTTCTCAATCGAAACAGTCCAGAAATGGCAAAACGCCCAAAAGTACCGCATGAAGTTGCCCGTGACGGCCGATGTGTTACAATGTAATACATGGGCACCCTCACCCTGCGTATCCCCGACGACCTCAAGGAACAGCTTGAGCAGTTGAGCCGCCAGCAGCAGCGGCCAGCCAGCGAGCTCGTGCGCGAGTCGCTGCGTCGATACATCGTTTCCGAGCAGCTCAAAGCCATTCGCCGAGCGACCGTCCCGTTGGCGGAAGCCCAAGGGTTTCTTACTGACGAGGACATTTTCAAGGTCGTCTCTTGAAGGTGGTACTTGACACGAACGTCCTGTTAGCCTGGGTCGCCACGCACGGCATCTGCGAGGGGCTCCTGGCGATCTGTTTTCGCGATCACTCGGTGGTGCTTTCGGATCACATCCTTAGCGAACTCGCCGAGCACTACGTCGGCAAGTTCAAGGCAACCAGCGAGCAGGCAGCGATTGTCGTAGACACGCTGCGCAAGCAATGCGAGGTCGTCGAGCCCGCGCCAGTTCCGATTGAAGCGTTTGCTGACATCGACGACCTTCCGATCCTTGGTACTGCACTCGCTGGTCAAGCGGAGTTCCTCATTACCGGCGACAGGCCATTGGTCGAGCTGGGCGATTATCAAGGGGTAACCATCCTTTCACCCCGGGAGTTCTACGACCGCATCCGTGCGGGCGAGTGACGATCTTTTCGCCTTCCGCCCCGTGAACTTCTTCCATCGCTCGACGATCACATCGCAATACAGCGGGTCGAGCTCCATCAGATACGCCTTGCGGCCGGTCTGCTCGCAGCCGATCAGCGTCGAGCCGCTGCCGCCGAACAGGTCGAGGACGTTGTCGCCGGTGAGCGACGAGTACTGGATCGCCCGCACGGCCAGCTCGACCGGCTTCTCGGTGAGATGCACCATCGACTGCGGGTTCACCTTCTTGAGGTGCCACAGGTCGGTGGCGTTGTTCGGGCCGTGAAACTTGTGCCCCGCGCCCTCCTTCCATCCGTAGAAGCAGATTTCGAACGCGCCCATGAAGTCTTTGCGGGTGAGGACGGGGTGCTGC
>JADLBW010000177.1 GCA_020847515.1 Pirellulales bacterium
CGATGGTCGGAGAACACGATCGTCGTGCCGCGTCCTTCGATGACAAGCCCGTCGGCATGGTTTACGCGAAGCGAACCCTGCACATTGATCCGTCCCGCCGGCAGGACAACCTTCTCCTGCCCCGAGGCGACGGCGCGGTCGAGCATTTCCTGGAGCGAGGGTGGTTGGGAAACCGCCGTAGCAGCAACAATGATCGCGGCGAAAAGCAAGTTCATCGGCAACTCCTCCGGTTTGAGCAGTGGAGAGACAAGCTACCGCATCGCGCCGCGGCAAACCAGCCCCGCGGATCCCAGGCGCGGCCTGACCGCTCGCGCATCGCTGCCTGGCGTCTGGAACCTTGGACCGTAGATTGACTTCCGGCCAGACCCTGTGCAGACTCAGGACTCGGCGAAAAAACTGCTGATTCACCGGGAGAGGCGAATCATGAAGCGACGCGAGTTCCTGTTGACCGCGGGGGTGGCTGTGGGGGCCGCGGTTGGATCACAGCCGTTGGCCGGCTCCGGCGCTGAGCAGCCCGCAGCGGGCGAGAGCCAGTTGCAGCGTTCCCAGGCCGTTGAGTTCCAGTGCCGGGAAGGCCGCATTACAGTCCAGACCGATCGCTACACAGCCGAGTTCAACGGTCCGCGCCTGGTGCGGTTTGCCTCGCGCGACGGGCACGCCTGGTTAGAGTCGGCGACCGACCCGCCGCCCGCCCTGGAGTTGCTTGATAGCACCGATCGCGCCCTGGGCATTGGCGCCAGTCCGCACGCGAAGTCAGAGGTTGTTCGGCTTGGGCCACACTCGGCCGATGTGATCGTCTCCGACTGGCACGGCGACGGCGTCGTGCGGATCGAGGTCGATCCGCAGACGGGGGCGCTCTGTGTCACGCCCTCCGTCAACGCCGCCCGAAGGGGCGTGGCTCGTGTCCGCTGGAACCTCGCCGGGTTCAAGCCGAGCTTGGACCTGGTGGCGCCCTTCTATCGGGGTGTGCGACTCAAGCTCGACGATGCACTCATTGCCCGCGAGCGCTGGCGCTGGCCGAGCGCTTGGGAGGCCGCCCTGGCCATTCTTCAGCAGGGCGACGCCGGTGGGATGAGCGTCTGCTGCCACGACCGCCGCTTCCGCTACAAAAATCTCTATGTCGGTCATCCTTCCGGGGCCGCCGCCGTGCTCGGCCTGGAGACCGAGAACTACGGCCCCTGGCACGATCATCAGGCGGCCGGCGGCCTGACATGGCGGCTCGACGCCCATGTTGGATCATGGCCGGCCGCGGCGGAACCGTATCGCCGCTGGCTATGGCAAGCCTTCGAGCTGGAAACGGCCGAGCGGGCACGGCCGGCGTGGTTCAAGGAGGTGACGCTCGCCGTCTCCTGGTGTCCGACGTCTCCCCCCGTGCTCGAGGCCCTCGCCAAGCGCCATCCGCCCGGTCGGACGCTATTGCACCTGCCCGGCTGGCGCGACCGCGGCTACGACGAGGATTATCCACGATATGTAGCGAGCGACGAGGGGCGTTCCTTTCTGGCGCGGGCCCGCGAGCTGGGCTTCCGCGTCATGCCGCATTTCAACTTCTTCGCCGTCGATCCGTCGAACGCCGCTTTCGCCGTAGTGGCGCCGTTTGTTTATCGGAAGCTCCCCAGCGGCGAACTCGACGGCTGGGGCTGGAAGGACGGCGGCTATCTCGGTATCCCGCAAAGCGGCTCGCAGATGACCACCCACCGCGAAGACAAGGTGATGGCCTACATCCATCCGGGGTCGAGCTGGTGGCGATCGTGCCTCTGCCGCCAGGTAGCGGCAGCCGCCGGCGACCTCGAGCTCGACAGCGCCTTTGTCGACCAGACACTGTGCACGTGGAACACCGAGAACTGCCTGGTGGAAGACCAGACGCCCACCGAGGGAATGTGGCGGCTCGCGCGGGAGCTGAGCCAACTGGCCGGCGGCCTGACGATCGGCGGCGAGGGGCTCAACGAGATCTCGATGCAGTGGCAGAGCTTCGCCCAG
Organism: Pirellulales bacterium; assembly: GCA_020847515.1. Lineage (GTDB taxonomy): Bacteria > Planctomycetota > Planctomycetia > Pirellulales > Lacipirellulaceae > Lacipirellula. The sequence goes on from JADLBW010000177.1 coordinate 1,978, forward strand.
GCCCACCTGTTCAAGAGCCACCATCAGACGATCGCCGGGCTGGAACGGGTGCCCTGCCCGGTGGGCGACTACCTCTTCGGACAGTTGTGCCGGACCATTGGCTACGCCAACCTTCACGGCCGCGACGAACAGTCCGCACTGCGGATGCAGGTCCACGCCAAGCTGGGCACGATCCCCACCATACCCATCGGTTCCGCTGACGAAATCGAGCGGCCCAACGACGCGGTGGGGGCCGAACTGGCCCGTGCCGCGGCCATGTCGAGCTGAAACCGGAATCTCATTGGAAAAGTTGCTCCATGTTCAGGCTCGTGATTCTCGTCGGACTGGTCGCGGGAACCTTCGCAAACCTGACGGCCTTCGCCGCGACGCCGCCGAGCAATACCGGCCCGAATGTGCTGATCCTCATGTGCGATCAGCTCAACGCGAGCGCGCTCGGCTGCTACGGCGGAGATGTGCCCACGCCGAACATCGACCGCATCGCCGATGAGGGCGTCCGTTTCGACAACGCCGTATGCCCGACCCCCTTCTGCTCGCCCACTCGCGCTTCGATTATCACCGGTCTGTACCCTCACGCGCACGGAATTGTGACCAATGTCAACCGGCGAGACTACCCAGCGATCCCTTCGCCAATGACGGAGCAAGGCATCAAAGCGGCCGACGTGACCACGGAGAAACTGCTCCACGCGGCCGGATATGCGACGCATCATTACGGCAAGTGGCATCTCATGGACGAAGACTTGCCCTACTACACCGACATGTACGGGGAACACCACGAGTATGCCGCCGAACTGGCCGGCCCGTTCCACGCCGTTCGCCAGCAGGAACGTGAAACGTGGATGGACTGGTACGGCTGGGCGTTGCCGGTGGAGCAGTCCGCCGCATTTCGCAAGGCGACCGAAGGCTGGGGAGATCGCGACGGGCTGGCCGAATTCGTGCTCAAGATGGGGC
>JADLBW010000178.1 GCA_020847515.1 Pirellulales bacterium
CCGGCGCAAGTGGACCTGCTGCTGGGCCACGCCGGCGGCCAGTTCGACGCCGAAACCGGGCTCATCAAGCGCGGCATGCGTTACTACGATGCGAATACGGGCCGGTTCCTCAGCGAAGACCCGGCCGAGGCCGACGTCAACCCCTATCGCTACGCCGGCAACAGCCCGGTCAACTATGTCGATCCCACGGGGTTGTATTCGATCTCTGGCAATAGTTTGAGCAGCTATGGCTATCAGGATTTCAGTGCCGCTCGCAGCATCATCAACTCGACCGTCGGTTCACCATTTTCCTCCAGTTACAGCGGAGTCAATTATAACAGCTTGCTCAATAGCGGCTCGTCGATCAGCCCATCCAGCTACGGCGGCAGCCAGAGTTTCGTCAGTAGCTTGCCGGGATTGAGCGATCGCGATCTGCTACAAAGCAGTCTCGACGCCTCGATGCGGCAGTCGATGCTGAGTTCGGCGTCGTCGCGAAGTTTGTACGACTTCGACCGCCCGACGCAGGCTTTGCCGCTCTCAACCGGCACGGACAGCGCTGAAATCGTTCGCATCTTGACGATGGCGCCGCGGCCGATCAACGACCCGATCAACAGGTTCATCGGCGGGGCTTTGGAAGGAATTTTCGGCAGCGGCGACCGGGCCGTGATGAAGTATAATGAAGTCCGCGGCCAAGGCGGCTCGCTGTTCGGCAGCTTGTACACCGGCATTGGCTCATCGATCGGCGGGCTAATCGGTGTGGAAAACATCGAAAACGCCAGATCGGGCCGCGATGCGGCGGGCAATCAACTGGGGCCGGTTCGCCGCACTTTTGAGACGGGCCTGGCTCTGCTAAATTTGATTCCCGTCGGGAAGGGTGTTAGCATAGGCGTCAGCCAATTCTTTGGCCGGGAGGCGGTTGGCCGATCTTGGCCAGGACGCTCGTGAGGTAGCGCTGCGGATCGACGCCGTGGCGTTCGCAACTGGCGATCAACGACCACAGCCTAGCGTGGTTCTCGGCAGCCGCATCGTTGCCGGCGAACAGCCAATTTTTGCGGCCCAGCGCCACGCGTTTGAGGGCCCGTTCGCTGGCGTTGTTGTCGATATTGAGGAAGCCCTGCGTCACGTAGACGCCCAGCGCCGCCCACTGGTTATGGGCGTAGGTGATCGCGGCGCCCATCGGGCTGCGCGGGAGGACGATCTCGCCTTCGCGGTCGAGCCACGCCTTCACGTCCGCGAGGATCGGGACGCTCCGTTCCTGCCGTGCGGCGACGATGCGAACGAACTGCTCCTCGCGCGGCAACTCGTTCCACGCGCCGCCGCACGACTCCTTCAATTCCCGCTCAATGGCGTACAAATCGCCGATGAGCGCGAGCATCTGCGCCGCCCGCTGCGGGTCGCTATCCTGGGCGTCGTAGAACTTGCGGCGCGCGTGGGCCCAGCAGGCGACTTCCGTCGCTCCTTGGCCGTGGAAGACGCCGTCGTAGCCGCCGTAGGCGTCCGCTTGCAAGAACCCGGTAAATCCCGCGAGCCACTTCTGCGGGCCGTCCCGCTTGCGGCTGGGCGTGTAGTGGTACACCGTGTACGGGTTCGCGTCGTCGCCGAGGTAGCACCAGATGCGTCCTTGGCGGCACTGCTTGGCGCCGGGAGACTGGATCGGGACCGGCGTGTCGTCGGTGTGAATCACCCGCGACTTCCGTACCCGCGCGACCATGAGTTCCACGAGCGGCTTCACCGATTCCCCGGCCGCCGCCATCCACGCGCACATCGTGCTGCGGGCGACATGCACGCCGTTCCGCTCGAAGATGCGTTCCAGCCGATAGAGCGGCAGGTGATCCCCCAGCTTGCTCGTGACGACGTACGCCAGCAAGCTCGGTCCGGGGAGTCCTTTGTCGATCGGCTGCGGCGGTTTATCGGCCGTTTGGATGTTCGGGTTGTAGCCGTCCGCATCGCACTTCGCGCAGCCGTACTTGTGCCGCACGTGCTTCAACACCTTGAAGGCCGCCGGGAAGAATTCGAGCTGTTCGCTGATCTCCGCCCCGATCCGGCAACGCTCGCACCCGCATGCCGGGCACGCCTTGTCGTCGAGGTCGTGTTCGATCTCGACCCGTTCGAGCGAGTCGGGGAGTTGCTGCCGGCCGTGCTTGTGCCGCGGCTTCGCTCGCCGCGAGACGAGCGGCTCGCCCGCCTCTTCGGCAATGGCGTTCTCGTCGAGCGTCAGGCTCTCGACGGCCTCGCCGAACAGCAGCAGTTGTCGCGGGTCGAACCGTTCGCTCCGCGGGCCGTAGTAGCGGCGCAGGATCGCCAGCAGCGCCGCTTTCAATTCCGCCGCGTGCCGCTCGCGTTCCGCTTCCAACTGCCGAGCCGCCTCTTCACGAATCTGCGCGATGAGCGATTCGCGCTCGTGACGCTCTTCCATGAACAGCCGCTTGAGCGCGGCTATGTCGTCAGGAAGTTCATCGATCGCGAGCGTCATGCGACACGTTGTAACGAGCGCTGCGAGAATCGCAAGCCGAGATAACGCGATCTGGCGCGTTGAAATACTCATGCCCGACAACAGCCGCAGCAAGCCCTCGCGCGTGATCTCGACCGCTGTGCTGCTCGCGCGCGGGAACTGAAACGCCCCGCGCTCCAGCCGCTTGTAGTAAATCGCCAGCCCGTCGCGGTCCCACCACAGAATCTTTACCAGGTGTCCGCCCTTATTGCGGAACACGAACAGGCTCCCCGACAGCGGGTCGTGGCCCAGGAAGCTGCGGACCACCTCGGCTAGCCCGTCAAAA
>JADLBW010000179.1 GCA_020847515.1 Pirellulales bacterium
CCGACGGCTTTATGGCGCGGGGCTGGAGGGTGCTCGATATCGTGGGGGCGCGAAGCGTCCGGGAGCACGCGCTGCCGGAGTTCGCACGCGTCGAGGCAGGCGTCGTGACCTATCCGGGCGAGATGTTGTTTTGAGGGAAGGGCCGATGGGGCATGGCTGGCGGCTGGCGGCTGGGCGGTAAGACGCTCCACTGATGCGGCTCGCCGGGGGCCGTGAGTCATAAGCCGCAATCGGCTCGTCGGTTGTGCAGTGCTTCTGCAGGCGATTGCTACTGGTAATCGTTAGACGACATTTACATGCACGTCCCATGGGCGTCCACTGGCGCGATTCGGGCCGCTTCGTGCTATTCAGCCGAGGCCGCGGCCTTAGAGCAACAGCGCCGCCTCTGCCACGAGCCCCGGTCCGAAGGCGAGCATCACGCACGGCGCCGCCGCGCGGCGCTGGGCGAGACGTTCCAGGATGAACAGCACCGTCGCCGAAGACATGTTGCCGTACGCGGCGAGGATCTCGCGAGAAACCTGCGTCTTGGCGCTGGGGATGCTCAGGGCGGACTCGGCGGCTTCGACGATCCTCGGCCCGCCGGGGTGGACGGCCCAGGAGGCGACGCCGTCGGGCGCAAGGCCATGTTCGGCGAGCCAGGCCGCCAGCCAGGGGGCGAGGTTTTGCGAGATGAGCCGCGGCAGCTCTGAAGAGATCGTCATCACGAAGCCATGGTCGCCGATGTTCCAGGTCATGGCGTCGGTCGTGCCGGGAAAGAGGAACGAGGCGGTGGCCGCCAGGCGCCAACGGCGGAGGGCGTTGGGCGAGGTCTGAGTTGAGGCCGCGTTGCTCAGCGAGTCGAGATGGGGCGAGGGGCGATCGCGGTCGGGTGACTCGATCCCTCCCCGGGCCCCTTCCTTTGAGGGAGGGGGATTTGATGGGGGCTTTAGCGAGGTCGCTGCAGAGTCGTCTTCGCCACATGCTACGACGGCGGCGGCAGCGCCGTCGGCGAACAGGGCGTTGCCGAGCATTCGCTCGTTGTCCCAGTGAAACGAGTAGTGGAGGCTGCACAGCTCGACGCAGCAGACGAGGACGCGGGCGTGCGGATCAGTCAGCGCCAAGCCGCGGGCGGCGCGAAGGGCGTTGATCGCGGCGTGACAGCCCATATAGCCGACATGGACCCGCTCGGTCGTGTGGCGCAGGTCCAGCCGTTCGATGAGGCCGCAATCGACGCCTGGGGCGTAAAAGCCGGTGCAGGAAGCGGTGACGACGTGGGTGATGTCGCGCCGCTGGCAGCCAGACTGCTCCAGCGCTCGCCGGGCAGCGTCAACGGCCAGCGGCAGGGCATGCTCCTGGTAATACGCCATGCGGCGGGCGGTCGACGGGCCGTAGTTCGGGCTGGCCCCTGCACGCTGGGCGCCCGGCTCGGCGTACCGGTAGGCCTCGGTGTGGGGCAGAACGGTGTAGCGGGTGTCGATGCCCGAGTGGCGGTAGAGGACGCTGGCGACGCGCTCCTGCCGCTCGTCGCTGCAGCAGATGCTGCGGGCCAATTCGAGCGCCGCGGCAAGGTCGACGACGTGCGGCGGGACCGCCGTGGCGATGCTGAGGATTTGCGGGTGCATAGAGGAGCGGCTAATACAAGCCTGGCTCGGAAAGAGGTAGCGTGCGGCGCGGTTGTGCCGCGTTAGTCACTTCGTGTTGCCGTAGGCTGCGTCATGTTAATGCTTCCACGCGGGGGGTGTGCGTTGAAGCGGCAAAGCCGGCGGGGCGGCGCCAGGCCCTCCCCTGGCTCCTCCCGTCAAGGGCGTGGGATGGCGGAGCGGCTGCTCAAGGTGGCGAATGACTGGGCGGGCCAGGGCCGGGGCGCGGCTGAGCGTCCAGACTGCGGCGCTGCGTAGGGCGGCGCTGCGCAAAATCCGCGTCATGGCGTAGCAGTAGCGGTGATGCGGCGCTAGCGCCTGGCGATAGAGCCGCTGCCACTGGCGCTGGGCGGCGGCGTCCCAGCGGTCGAGACGCGCGGCGACCAGTTCGCCGGCCAGGACGGCCGAGTGCATCGCCCAGCCGATCCCTTCGCCGGTAAAGGGTTCGACGTATCGGGCGGCGTCGCCAATGGCGAGCAGTCGATGAGCGGCCACGCGGACCGCACGGCGGGTGAGCAGCGGCGTACCGCGCCAGGGGGCGGCATCCAATCCCGGCGGAGGGGCGAAACCGGCTTCATCGAGGATGCTGCTGATCAGGGCGGCCGGCGAACCGGCGGCCACGAGGGCGCGGGGGTCGACGGCGGCCGCCACGTCGAGACGTCCTCCCGCCAGCGGTGCGACGCCGACATAGCCGTCGCGGCTCCAAGCCATGCGTAAGGCGCCCGCGGAATCTGAGGCCCAGCGCCCGCTTGACGGCAGAATCGCGCCGAGGCCGATGCGCGATCGCCGGACAATCCGCGATTCCAGTGGGGCATGGCCCTGCAATCCCGTGGCGACGACCACCACGCGGGCGTGAACGGTTTGGCGCCCGCCGGAACGTTCCAGCTCAATCGGCCGAAGACCGCCGCCGGCAAACGGCGGCAGCCTGCCGCCTGTCTGATCGAGCACGACGGCGCCGGCCCGCGCAGCTTCGCTAGCGAGCGCCGCATCGAATGCGGCCCGGTCGACGGCCATCCGGCGATCGATCGCCAGCGCGGCCTGCAGGCCGCCGGCGGCCAGTTCAAAAGCTGCTAAGCCGACAGCGCCGCACTGCGCTGGAATCTGGCCCAGCCCGATGCGCTCCAGGACCGCGAGCGCAGCGCTGCCGAGGCAGCCGCCGCAGACCTTGCTGCGCGGCAGGCCGCATTTCTCGACCAGCAGCACGCGCTGGCCAGCCAGAGCGAGTTGCCGAGCGGCGACGGCGCCGGCCGGACCGGCGCCCAGGACGACCACGTCCCATGGGTCGTAAGCCAGGTCGCGAAGCTCCTCTGCGGCTGCCATGGGGCCTTCAATGCCGATAGGGGGGTTGCCGAACGCTGCGTCAATGTTCGTTTAGTGCAGCCCCGAACTATGGAGGGGCGCTGTCTGCCCTCAACACACAGGCTGTCTTGACGGCGAGCTTCGCGCGGGCCGATCCCGGGGCTGCAATGGTTCATAACGGCGCTGGTGGCGGACGACGAGGCGGCACGGCCACGCGGGGCGGACCGTAGCGTGCGGGAGGCCGGCGGCGGCGCACAGCGATTTCATTTCCTCCAGCGAATAGGCGTTCCGGACCGACTGCGGACCGTCGAAGTGGACGATAGGCGAGCGCGAGAGCGCCCGGCAGGCGACGTGGGCCAGTAGGTATCCGGCCGTCGAACGGCGCAGGTCGCTCGCCAGCACGAGCGGCGCCGCGGCCGCCAGTTTGCGGAGGACAGTCACGCAGTCGCGCTCCGAAAGGTGATGCAGAAAAAGAGCGCTCATCGCGACGTCGAAGCCGCCTGGAAGTTCGTCGCGAATGACGTCAGCGGCATGGAACTCGATTGCGGGTTCGGCGCGGCGGCAGCGCTCGGCCGCGAAGCGGCAGGCCGTCGGGCTGAGGTCGAGACCGACGATCTGCAGCGCAACGCCCCGGCGGCGGGCAATCTTCCACAGCCCGAAGGCCACGTCGCCGCCGCCGCTGGCGACGTCGAGGATTCGCACGGCGCCCCGCACACGGCGACGCGCGAATTCGTCAATGTAGCGCCAAAATTGCTGGCAGGTTCGGCTGGCGACATTGATGCGGGCAAGTCCTTTCAGAGCGCGGCCGTGTTCACGCTCGTCGAGATCCGCCTGGTCCATCAGCTCTCCCTGCAGCCGGCGGCAGGTCAGAGCGAGCGGCGGCATGGTTCTCCCTGCTGGTTCGAAGCGATTGAGATCTAAGGTCCCCAATCGCAGACGGCAAATGTCGCGCCGATGCGTGGAAAGGGAGATCCTCGTAACCAGCGATGATATCGAATTCCCTCAAATGCCGCGAGCGAAGCGGCATGGCAAATGCATCGCGCTAGCATGCTGATCGTGAAATCGACGCACGGCTATTATGGAAAGCGACTACCAAAATCCAGGTCCGAACCGCGAACAGATCGACGCCATGCGCGGGCCGGTGGTGCTGGAATTCGGGGCAGCCTGGTGCGGGCATTGCCAGGGCGCGGAGCCGGCGGTATCTGAAGCGCTGGCCGAGTTTCCGTCGGTAGAGCACATTAGGGTCGAAGATGGCCCAGGACGCCGACTGGGCAGATCGTTCCGCGTGAAGCTTTGGCCAACGCTCATCTTCCTCAAGTACGGCGCGGAAGTAGCGCGGGTTGTGCGACCGGAGGAAGTCGAACAGGTCCGCGCCGGGCTAAGTCAGATCGCTTGACGCCGCCTGCCCGCCAACGGCGAGCGACCTCTGACCCCCGACCCCCGACCCCCGACCCCCGACCCCCGACCCCCGACCTCTGACCTCTCCCCTCCTTCCTCCACGCCCTGCGTCAAAGCATCTCGTACGAGTATTCTTGGCGCTGCTCGCGGGCGACGTACTTGTTCGCCTCGGCGTCATCGGCGAATTGCTCCGCATCCGGGTCCCAGTGGACCTTGCGCCCCAGCCGCAGGGCGATTACGCCTACGTGGCAGCAGGAGACCGAGCGGTGACCGATCTGTACAGGGCAGATGGGCGGCTTGCGGGAGGCGACCGACTCGAAGAAGTTCGCCATGTGGTCGTCGCTGGCGTAGAGCCGCTCGGCGCCGGAGGGGAGCGGCGCGCTGATGAGATCTGGGTCGCTGGCCTCGAGCTTGTCGCCGCGGGTGACGTAGAGCCAGCCTTCCGGGCCTTCAAATTGGACCCCGTGGTATTTTTCGCCGGGGCCGGGCCTGCCCTGGACGCCCCCGCCCCAGGTGTTGGCCGAGGTGCTGCGGCAGAAGTGCTCGACTCCGTCGGCGTAGACGAACTTCACTTCATACTGGCTGGGGGCGGTGAAGCCGCCGGGGATCGGCTCGACGAGCGGGCGGCCTTCGGCGCTCACCGGGCCGGTGTGGTCCTTGCCCAGCCCCCACAGGGCGATGTCGTTGTGGTGGGCGCCCCAATCGGTCATCGTGCCGCCGGAGTAGTCGTACCAGTAGCGGAACTTCACATGGCACCGCTCAGGGACGTAGTCGACCGGGCGGGTCTGGCCTTGCCAGAAGTCCCAATCGAGCTCCGGCGGGACGGGCGCGGTCGCGAAGGGCCCGCCGTGGAGGCCGCTGGGGAGCCAGGTGCGCACCCGCTCTACGCGCCCGAGCCTGCCGTTGCGGACCAGCTCGCACGCCAGGCGGAAGGTCGGGTCGCTCCGCTGCTGGCTGCCGTCCTGCAGGATGCGGTCCGTTTCCTTCACCGCCGCGACGAGCCGCTTGCCTTCGTCGATCGAGAACGTCAGCGGCTTCTCGGCGTAGACGTCTTTGCCGCTGCGGACGGCGCGAAGGTTAATGAGCGTGTGCCAGTGGTCGGGCGTGGCGTTGATGACGACGTCGACGCCCGACGAGTCGCACACCTTGCGGAAGTCGGTGAATTTCTCGGCGCCCTTGAAGGCCTCGGCGGCGGCGGCCAGGTGGGCGGCGTCGACGTCGCAGACGGCGACGACATCGCCGAACTTGCTGGCCAGGCGGGCGTCGTGCTGGCCCATGCCGCCGCAGCCGACCAGCGCGATCCGCGGGCGGGCGTTCGGCGATTTTTCCGCAGCCAGCGCCGGGGCGAGCGAGCTTTCGAGAAACCAGGTCGGGAGGGTTGCGGCGGCGGTCTTGAGGAGGCCGCGACGGGAGTAGCGAATCGTAGAAGCGGACATGATCGTGCTCGATATACGCGGATGTCGCGGCGGATCGCGCGGAGTGGATGGCGCGCCGCCAAGGAGGCATTATAACGCGGCGACGGCGCATTGCAGAAATTGTCTGGCGCTTAGCTATGGCTCTCAGACCGTCTCATCGGGCCGTCGGTAGGACACTGCCTGTGAAAGTCTGTGTTTGAGAGCCATCGCCGACGCCGATAGCCCGCTGCCGGCCCATGCGGGACGTGAGCTATTACGGGAAAACGCCGCTTACGCGGGTGCAGTGCGCGGGACGCGAAATGCTGCTGGCCAGTTCTCTTGGCACAAATTGGGCGGCCCGGTTCCGCGCGAGCGTCGGCGACGCTCGCCCACAGTCAGGCTAATATCTCTTTGATGACGCGGCCGTGGACGTCGGTCAGCCGGCGGTCGATGCCGTCGTGGCGGTAGGCGAGGCGCTCGTGGTCGAGGCCCAGCAAATGCAGGATCGTGGCATGGACGTCGTAGCAGTAGGTCGGCCGGCTGCGGTCGAGCGGCTTGTAAGACCACTGGTCGCTTTCACCGTAGACGACGCCTCCTTGAACGCCGCCGCCGGCGAGCCAGTTGGTGAAGACGAAGGGATTGTGGTCGCGGCCGGTCGTGCCCTGGTTGCACGGCATGCGGCCGAACTCAGTGGTCCACAGCACGATGGTGTCGTCGAGCATCCCGCGCTGTTTAAGATCGGCGACCAGCGCCGCCGCTCCGACGCCAAGCGCTGCGGCCAGCGGGCCGTGGTCGCGCTTCAGGTCCTCGTGCGAGTCCCAATTGCGGCGCGGGAAGCCGTTGTCGGCGCCGCTCCACACCTGCACGAACCGCACGCCCTGCTCCAGCAGTCGCCGGGCGACGAGGCAATTGCGGCCGAAGTATTCGATCTCCTGGGCCGTGTTGATTTCGCCCGTGGGCGCGGTGACCGTATTGTTGCGGTCGAGGCCGTACATCCGCAGAATGTGCTCCGGCTCGCTGCGCAGGTCGAGAACCGCCGGGGCGCTGAGCTGCATGTGCGCGGCCAGCTCGTACGAGCTAATGCGGGCGTCGAGGCGCGAGTCGCCGGGGCGGGCCTGCGCGTGGTTGCGATTCAGCTCCGCCAGGACGGCCAGACCGTCGCGATCGGCGGCGGGCGTCGCGTAGCTATTTGCGGGAGGGAACAGATCGGCGACGGGCCGGGCGCTGCTCGGCTGGATCATCGTCGCCTGATGCTCAGCCGGCAGAAAGCCGCTGGACCAGTTCTTCGGGCCGTTGGGGGCGAAGCCCCGCGGGTCGGGCAGCACGACGAACGCCGGCAGGTTCTGGTTCTGGCTCCCCAGGCCGTAGCTGATCCAGGCGCCCGCGCTGGGAAAGCCGGGCAGGATGAACCCGGTGGCCTGCATGAAGGTGGCAGGGCCGTGGACGTTCGACTTCGACACCATCGAATGGATGAACGCGATGTCATCGACGCACGCCCCCAGCGGGGCGACCGGTTCGCTGAGCCACTTGCCGCACTGGCCGAAGGGCCGCCAGGCGAACGGCGACTGCATGACCTTGTCGGGAGAGCTTTGAAAGAGCTCGACCGCCTCGCCGGGGTCGAACTTTTCGCCGTGATGCTTAACCAGCGCAGGCTTGTAGTCGAACAGGTCGCACTGGCTGGCGGCGCCAGACATGTAGAGCTGGACGACGCGGCGGGCCCGCGCTGGGCGGTGGAGGACGCCGAGCTGCGGCGCCACGCCCGGGGCGCCGGCCAGCAGGCCTTCGTCCTGCAGGAGGCTGGCCAGGGCGATGCCGCCCAGGCCGCCGCCGGCCGACCACAGAAAATGGCGGCGCGAACTGTCGGGCGGCGTCTGTAAAGCTGGCATGCAATCGCGGGGCGACGTCGAACGAGTCGGGACGCTTTCGCGACTGGGGGGCGTCGGTGCTGCCGGAACCGCCGGTCGCGAAAGCGCCCCGACCCCGCTGGCGTAGCACGTGTTGTGGGTGGGGCCCATATTGTTTGCATGCGAGCGTCGCCAGACGCTCGCGTTACGGTTGCAGCTAATCAACAAACACGAATTCGTTGAGGTTGAAGATCAGGCGGCAGGCGGCCGGGAGGCCGTGCTTGTCCGCGTAGGCGACCAGCGGCTCGAGCTCTTCGGGGCGCGGAGCGCGGCCGAGGGCGAGCCGCCAGGCGGCGCGGAGGCGATCGGCGTACACTGTGCTGTCACCGACGGGGTCGTGGCCAAGGGGGTCGGGATGCTGCCGCGACTCGCGTGCGTCCATGCTGGCAGAGCCGCCAGTCGCGAAAGAATCCCGACCCTGTTGGCGCTCGACTCGCGCCGCCAGATGCTCGGCCATGCGGAGCATGAACTTGTTGTTTAGCAGCGCAAGGGCCTGCAGCGGCGTTATCGTCTCGTTGCGTCGCGGGACGACCGCGGAGGAATCGGCGCAGTCGAGCGTGGTCAAAAAGGGATCAGGGACGCTGCGGACGATCATGCGGTAGATGCTGCGCCGATGGGTCGACACGTCGTCGGGGTCGTACTGGTCGTAGTCGTAGTGGGGCGAGTGATCGTCCTTGAAGCCGAACGTACGAAACGGCGGGCCGCCGCGAGTCGGGTCGAGCTGGCCGGCCACGACGAGGACGGCGTCGCGGAGGCTTTCGGCGTCCAGCCGGCGACGGTTCATCCGCCAGAGGTAAGCGTTGCCGGCGTCGAGCCGCTCGTTGGCCAGGTTGCCGCCGGACGACTGACGGTAGACGCTGCTGGTGCAGATGAGCCGGTGAAGGGCCTTGAGCGACTGCCGCCCGTCCCGGAACTGGCAGGCGAGCCAATCGAGCAGCTCGGGATGGGTTGGCAGGGCGCCCATGCGGCCGAAGTCGTTAGGCGTCTCAACGATGCCGCGGCCAAAGTGGTACTGCCAGACCCGGTTGACGATCGACCGCCAGGTGAGCGGGTTGCGGCGATCGACCAGCCAGTGAGCCAGCGCCGCCCGGCGGGCCGCTTCATCGTCCGGGGGCAGGTTCTCGAAGCGGGCGGCCAGGTTCGGCAGGTAGCTGCAGCCGCGGGGCAGGGCGGCCTCGCCGGGATCCTTTTCATTGCCGCGCCGCAGCACATGGATCGGGCGGGGCTTTCCGTGGGTCGGCGTGAAGGCCCCCTCGGGCTGGAAGTCGCTGGCGGCGGCGAAGACCACGGCCGCGTTACCCCCGTCGCCCCCTCCGTAGGGGCGATCCGCGCGATCGATCCCCGCGAACACCGCCTGCATGCCGTAGTAGTCCTGCTGCGTGATCGGGTCGAACTTGTGGTCGTGGCAGCGGGCGCAGTGGATCGTCATGCTGCCAAACGCGCCGAAGGTCGCGGCGACCATGTCGTCGCGATCGAGATTGCGGGTGATCGCCTTGGCGAGCGTGCCGTCGGCGACTTCGATCTGGCCGACGAAATCAAACGGGCCCGCGACGAGGAAGCCGGTGGCGATCACGCCATCGGGCGAGTCGGGAAAGAGGACGTCGCCGGCGATCTGCTCCTCGAGGAACTGGCGGTAGGGCTTGTCGTCGTTGAACGACCGGATGACGTAATCGCGATAGGGCCAGGCGTTGGGGCGGACTTTGTCTTTGTCGTAGCCGTGGGTGTCGCCGTAGTGGGCGACGTCGAGCCAGTGGCG
>JADLBW010000180.1 GCA_020847515.1 Pirellulales bacterium
GCCGGGGGATGCGCAGGAACTGTTCGCGCTGGACGCTGCATCGGGGGCCGTCCGCTGGTCGGCGGCGCCGCCCTCGCCCGCGGCGCGGCTGTTGGCCCTCGATGACGACTGGCTGCTGTTGGGCGGCGATCGGCTGTGCCGGCTCGACATCGACACCGGCCGATTGGACTCCCAGTGGGGTCGCGACGTCGAGCCTGCGGCAGGGGAGGGGACCGTCGCCGGCGCGCTTGTCTTCTGGCCGACGATGCTGGATGTGATGCTCATCGACCGTCAGACGGGTCAGCCGACGGGCGAGTCGCTGCCGCTGGGGTCGCCGGGCGGGGCGAACCTGCTCGTGGTAGAATCGAATGCGGCGGGTAGTGGTTCGCGGGCGCGCCTACTGGCCGCCGGGCCGGAACAGGCGACGGCGTACGGGCGCTGAGCGGCAAGCGGCGCGCGATCGGGGCGCGCCGAGCGGGGCGGAGTACTGCATGGAACAACAAGACGACTCGCAGGCGATCGCGCGGCTTCACGAATCGTTTACTCATTTGCGGCAGGAATTGGCGAAGGCCGTCATCGGCCAACAGCAGGTCGTCGAGCAACTGCTCGTAGCAATGTTGGCCGGCGGGCATTGCCTGCTGGTCGGCGTGCCGGGGCTGGCCAAGACGCTGCTGGTGCGGACGCTGGCCGAGGCCCTGTCGCTGCGATTCAGCCGGATTCAGTTCACGCCCGATTTGATGCCGGCCGATATCACCGGCACCGAGGTGATTCAGCACGACCGCGACTCGGGCGAGCGGGTCTTCCGGTTTCTCCCCGGGCCGGTGTTCGCCAACGTCGTGCTGGCCGACGAGATCAACCGCACGCCCCCCAAGACGCAGGCCGCGCTGCTGGAGGCGATGCAGGAGCGGCAGGTGACCGCCGGGGGGCAGCGGCACGTGCTGCCGTCGCCGTTCTTCGTGCTCGCGACGCAGAATCCGATCGAGCAGGAGGGGACCTATCCCTTGCCGGAGGCGCAGCTCGACCGGTTCATGTTTGAAGTGCTGGTCGACTATCCCTCGGACGAGGAGGAACTGGCGATCGTCAAGCAGACGACCTGCGACGCCGCACCGCGGGTGACGCCGACGCTGGCCGCCGACCAGATCGAGCGTTACGGCCATCTCGTGCGGCGGGTGCCAATTGCGGATCATGTGGTCCGATATGCACTGCAGCTCGTTCGTCAGACCCGCGCCGGCCGCCCCGAGGCTGGCGAGACGACCGCCAGGTACGTCACCTGGGGCGCCGGGCCGCGGGCGAGCCAGTACCTGGTGCTGGGGGCGAAGGCCCGCGCAGCGATCGAGGGGCGGCTGTTCGCGTCGATCGATGATATCCGCGCCGTCGCCCGCCCGGTGCTGCGGCATCGGATCATCACGAACTTCAGTGCGGAAGCCGACGGCGTAACGGCCGACGCGATTGTCGAAGAGCTGCTGGAGCGGACGCCGGTGGGGGCTGGGGGCGGGGGGTAGTGGGTAGTGAAAAGGGGGTAGGGGATTGGGGATTTCGGATTTCGGATTTCGGATTTCCGATTGATGGTGTTTTGGAAACGTGCCGGCTTTCGCATTCTGGCCGCCGGCCGCCAGCCCACAGCCCACAGCCCACAGCTCACAGCCCTTAGCTAGACGCCCCCAAACACGTTCGTAGCGAGCGGTGCATGTCGTTGCCGGGTTCGTCGCTGGCGCTTGATCCGCAGTCCATTGCGCGGCTGGAGGGGCTGGAGCTGCGCGCGCGGACGGTGATGAGCGGGCTGTTTTCCGGGCGGCACCGCAGCCATCATCGCGGGCAGTCGGTCGAGTTTGCCGAGCATCGCGAATATGCAGCCGGCGACGATCTGCGGTACGTCGACTGGAAGGTGTTCGGCAAAAGCGACCGGCTGTATCTCAAGCAGTTCGAGGCCGAGACGAACCTGTATTGCTACCTGGCCGTCGACGCGAGCGAGAGCATGGCCTATCGCTCGGCGGGCTCGGCGATGACGAAACTCCAGTACGCCGCCTGCCTCGCGGCGACGCTGGCCCACGTCGTGACTCGCCAGGGAGACAGCGTCGGGCTGGCGACCTTCGACGGCGGGCTTGGCGACTTTCTGCCGGGTAGCAGCAATCCGGCGCAGCTTGCCGGGCTGATGCGGGTCCTGGAGCAGACCGCCCCGCGCCGCAAGAGCGATCTGGGCGCCGCCATGGCGCAGCTCGCCGAGCGACTGCGGCGGCCGAGCGTCGTCGTGCTGGCGAGCGACCTGCTTTCGTCGGTCGACGCGCTGGCGGGCAGCTTGAAGCGGCTGCGGCATGCGCGGCACGAAGTCATTGTGCTGCAGGTCCTGGACCGGGCGGAGCTGGAGTTTCCCTTCGAGCGGACGACCTTGTTCCGCGGCCTGGAGTCGCTGCCCGACGTGCTGGCGGAGCCGCATGGCGTTCGCCAGGCTTATTTGGCGGCCTGCCGACGGTTCCTGGCCCAGGTCGAGGCGGCGTGCCGCGCCAATCAAACGGATTATCAATTGGCGCGGACCGACGAGCCGCTCGACGCGCCGTTGCGGCGAATGCTCGCAGCGCGGCTGCGGCGGCGGGGATAGAGGGACCGGCCCCACGACCCTATTGACGGCGCCGACGCCGGCAACGGCACGCCCGGCGCAACGGTCCATAGAACTATTGAAACTGCGCGACTAATGAACCCTGCCTGGCTGTCGGCTATCGGCTATCAGCTATCGGCCAGAATTAGGCCTTTTTCATCTCGCCGTCGGCCGCTAGCCGATAGCCGATAGCCAAATCTACAGCGGGTTCATCAGCGGCGCAAGAATCAATAGGCTTTGACAACGCACTCGCGGGACGGCAACACGCGCTTTGCGGTCGTTGTCCCTCGGCGTCGCAGCGACTGGTTCAACAGGAGCATTCCGGCGACGAACAGGCCGATGGCGGCGGGCTCGGGCAGCGGCGCGGCGTTCAACCCGGCAGTCGCCTCGGAAACGCTGCCGAATTCGCGTTGCCACTGCAGCAAGTCGCGGCCATCGACGTAGTCGTCGCCGTTGGCATTGCCCCGGTTATGCGTAGCGTTGAGGTAGTTCGCTCCGAAATTGGCCTGCCACAGCGCCAAATCGCCGGCGTCGACGGGGCCGGCCTCATTGAAGTTCGCATTGCGGATGTGCGAAATCTTGACCGCCTCGAGGCGGACGTCGTCATATTCGATGGTGGCCGTCGCACTGCTGGTCGGCTTTCGCAAATAGAGGACTAGCGGCAGTCCAATGGCTTCCGGATGGGTGAACGACGGACTGATCAATTGAATCTGGCGGGTAATGAACGTGCCGGGGGGCGGCGTCTCGGCGCTGGTCTCTCCGCCCAAGTAGAGCAATCCGGCGCCGGTATCCGCTCGCAACTGGACATCGTATCCGCCATACGTCGAGTTCGGATTGCCGATTGCTCGCTGCCCGATCGAAATAGTGATCGTGTAAATCGTGCCTGGTTCGATGACCGGATCGTCGGCAGTGCCGGGCGTCATGTCGGGCCCGACGAGCTTTTGCGAAATGACATAATCTCCATTGCCATAGATGCCGGCGATCTGCGCGCCATCGGCGCCAGCGGGAGCGCCGTTGCCGGCGGCGCCGGCGTACTCAGCGCTCGACGGGTTGTAGACGAAGGCGGCGTCGCCCATTGTCCACCCCCAGGCGCCTTGTAACGCAGGCAATATCGCAAACGCGAATCCGCCGTCGCCGAAAGCGGGCGATTCAAAGCTCGGATTGGCAATCGCGAGGCTTACGGCCGAAGCGATCGCATGCGGCCAGCCTGCCAGAATTGCAGCGGCAAGCAGTAGCGTCCCGAGCCGGGTCGAGCGGTTCATGGCGGACCTCGAGCGAGACTTGTCGCGGGAAGAGCGAGAGGAGGGTCGCGCGGCAGTATAGCTCGGCTCGGCGGCGACTGCCATGATTTCTGGTGCTCCGCGGGGTGGGAGAACAGCTCGCGTGCTGCGAAGCCGAGCTTCGGCCCCGTAACGACATGGCGCATGGCCTCAGCCAGCGGATGGACCTCGGCTTATGGGTTCCGCCGCCGTTAGGGCAGGGACGCCGTAGCGCAGGCGTAGCGGCGGGGCAGGCGCACGATAAGCTCGTTCATTTTCCTGAGCGTGCGCCAGTAGATGTCTTCCATGAGGATGTGGGCGAACTCGCCGTTGCGGCCGATGCTGTAGAGGCCGTCGATTCCCGTGCCGCCGGCGAAGCGGCGGCGGGCCGGTTCGTAATCGACGCGGTATATCGGATAGGCAATCGGCGTGCGGAGCACTCGGCTGCCGGCATAGAAGGCGTGCAGCCCAGGGTAGAGCGAGGCGAGGCCGTCGAGGCAGCGGCGAGCGAGGGTTTCGTCGTCGAGCGTCCAGGTTTCATCCCCCGGCTGACAGCCGATGTCGCAGGTGATGATCGTCTTGCCGGCGGGAGCAAGCCACGGCATCGAGCGCGGCGTTTCGGTAAGCCGGAAGAACGGCAGGCCGGCGCCGGCGGTCCACAGCACCGTGTCGGGCAGGATCCCGCGCTTTTCAAAGCAGAGGCAGACGAACGTCATGCCGCGGAACGTGAAATTGCGGAGCGGCTCGAGCAGGTCGCTGCCGGCGATGAGCTTGGGCAAGATCGGCGCCGGGACGGTGCTGACTACGGCGGCGACTTCGCGGACGCGGCCGGCGGCCCGGATGGCAACGACCCGCCCCCCATCGACGATGATCTGCTCGACGGGCGATTCCATCTCGATCACGTTTTCGAGGCCTTCGAGCAGTCGCTCGCACACTTGCGAGACGCCCCGCTCGGGATAGACGTGCCACACATGGGGGCCTTCGCGCATCTCGTGGCTGTAGCCGATCGAGATCGCGCGGCCTTGCAGGCGGCTGTGGAGCTTAAGGTACAGCGTGCGGAGGATCGAGTTCTGCAGTTTCTCGCCGACGGCGGCCGAGAGCTGATCGGCGGGCAGCCCCGACCAGGCTTCGAGGATCGGCAGGCTGACTTCGTTGGCCAACGCATCGCCGAATTCGCTACGGAACCAGTCGGCCGCGGTAGGGACTCGCGGGCAAGTTTCTGCGAAATCCCCCGCGGATGCACGCGAATCGCCGTTGGCGGGTGAAGGGCTGCCCTGCGAGCGTGAATTGTCGGGGCCATGCGAGCCGCGGAGAGACTCGCCTACAGGGGCGTTTCTCACGCTGCGCCGCGCGAAGGGACCGGCGACTTTTCCCTTCAGGGCGCTGGCGACGAAGCGCGGCACGCGCAAGAGCCCGAAGGGGTACGAGTACGCCTTGCCCCGCAGGAGGAACGACTCGCCGTAATAGGCCACGTCGCGGCATTGGCTGCTGACGCCGACGGCCGCCGCGAGTCGGTTGGTGATGAAGTGGGCCCCCGCGTCGTAGTGAAAGCCGCGCTCGTCGACGTACGAGCTGGCCATGCCGGCGATCTGCTTGCCGCCTTCCAGCAATACGACGGGCACGCCGTTGCGGCGGAGAAAGTTGGCGGCCGTGAGGCCGGCGATGCCGGCGCCGACGACGGCGACCGGCGCGCTTGCGCTAGACATGGGGCTTTTCGGCAACGAGCTTCAGCAGCGCTCCGCGACGGAAGATTTGAAAGCATCCATCCAGGATGGTAAACGCGGCGAGCGCCAGCGGCGCCTTCAGGCTGAAGCGCTCGATGATCCAGCGACCGTAGCCTCGATCCGCCAATCGATTGCGGATCGAGTATACCCAATTTACGGGGCTCAGGACGGTGGTCAGCTCGACCACCTCCAGGCCGGCCAGTTCCGCCAGCCGCCGCAGGGCGGGCCGGTGGAACAGGTTCCAATGGCGGGGAAAGTGGTAGCCGCCCCAATGTCGAGCGCCAAACCAGCGGAAGTCGAGCGTAGCGGTGTTGTCGGTAACCACGACGACCCGCCCGCCCGGACGCAGCAGCCGCGCGGCCGCCTGCATTAATTGCAGCGGGTTCTCGACATGCTCGACCGTGGCGATAAGCAGCGCCAGGTCGAAGCTCGCCGGCGTCAGGGGCGCGGTTTCAACCGTCCCCAGATGGACGTCGAGGCCGCGGGTGCGGGCGGCCGCCACGGCCCGCTCGCTGGCATCGACGCCCGCGAGCCGCCAACCGGGCTGGCCGTATTGCTTGAGCAGCGCCAGATGAAATCCATCGCCGCAGCCGACGTCGACGATGCTGGCCCGCGGGCCAAGATGTTTGCCGTAGGCGAGCAATCGGCGGGCCTCCAGTCGCGAGCGCGCGCGGTGGGCCAGGCCGAAGCTTTCAGGCGAGAAGTCGAAGGCGTGATAGGCGGGCGGGTAAATACGGTCGAACTCGCTGGCGGCCGGTCGCGGATTCAGGTAGATCAGACCGCAACGGCGGCAGCGCATGGCGACGAACGAATCGCGGCTGGTGCGATATTCGAAGTCCTCGCCGACGGCGACCGGCTCGGCGTCCTCGACGCCGCAGAGGCAGCACCGCTGGTGGACCAGGCGGAGGGAAGGCAACTCAGCGGCCAGGCCGCCGATTCGTCCCTCTGCGGCTGGAGTGGTGGAGGCGGCCAACATGTGCGTTCAACGTACGATTACGGCACAGGCAATGTTAAGAAGAGCGCAGTGCGAGTTGGTCATCGGAATTCATGTTGAGCAATACTATAGTCGCACGACCCACGACGGTCTTGCCCACGATGAAGATACCCTGCCACTGGAAGTGCTCGTTCCACGACTGCTGCCTTGGATTAAACAGTCGTACGACTTCGCCGGTTGCCGGATCAATGCCGGATGAATTGGCGGCTTTGTGCAGATGCAGCCGATGCACGCCAGGGCCAGATTAGAATCATGGTCGCTGCCGCCACGTTTTTTCGGGATGATGTGTTCGATATCGAGCGCGGCAAGTAGCGAATCCTCCTGCGGCAATTGACAGTATTCGCACGCATTGCCAGCACGTAGTCGGACAAGAGTCGCGTGGCTTCAGCCATCAGCCAGTGGGACGGCGCGCCTGGAGCCGCTCGGCTTGCCGCTTCAGAATCGCGGCGTACTTGTTAGCGCGCACATAGCCGGCGTACTCAGCGCGCTCGGCGTCGGATAACTCGCCTTCGGTGGACTTTTTGGCCAGTTCTTCGATGCGCGCGGCTAACTCTGGGTCGGGGCGATAACCGATCACCGCTTGCTCTCGGTCGGGCAGCACCAACTCCAGGAGCGGCGAGATTCCGCCATCGAATGCCGAGTTTTCCGACAGAATGGACATGGCATCAATCTGAGCAAGCGACCATACGGACATTATATCGGGCGAGCGGCTGCCTTGCCCACTTTTCCGCGTGGCCCTAGTTAACCACTGGCTCAGCCGGCGGCGGCGCCTGCGGGACGGGCTGCGGCGATGCGCCATCGCGGCGACTGCCGCTTTCATCACTTCCTGATCCGTCAGCTTTTGTTTTACCTTCCTCAGCCTGTTGCGCGCCTGAACTATGCACCGCCAGCGCAATACGGCAGGGCGCGCCGCGAGAGAGCTTGCGGCACTGGTCCAGCGCGCTCTTCTCAGCGACTTCGCGGGTGGCGCCGGGGCCAAAGCCGGCGACGCCGCGGCGAGCGTCGCACACGGCGACGGCGACCCACTTGTTGCCCCACATGAAGACGCGGGCGTCGCGCACGGGGCAGTTCTTCAACGCAAGTCGCGCCGCCTCTTCCTTGGTGCGGGCGACGCCCTCGGAGTGGCCGATCTTGCCTGTCGAAGGCGAGAAGGCAATCGCGGCGTAAAAGCCGCTGTCGGGCGATGGCGGAACGGGCGGCGGCGCCGTCGGGTCGGCCGGCAGCGAGCGGAGCTCGCGCGGACGCATGCCGCTGCTATGGATGCACAGCGCGACGCGACAGGCGGCGCCGCGGGCCCGTTTCTTGCATTCGACCAGCGCTTTGCTTTGCGCGGCGTCGGACGTATCGCCGCGGGCGAATCCGGCCGTTCCGACGCGACCGTCGACAATCGCGATGGCGACCCACTGGTTAGGGCCCCAGATATACGTCTTGGCGTCGGGGGCGCGGCAGTTGCCCGCGGCCAGTCGTTGCGCATCTGCCTCCGTGCGGGCCTGGCGAACCGTGTAGCCGATCTTGCCGGTGGACTGCGAATAGGCAATTCCGGCGTAGTAGCCGTCCTGGGCGACCGACTGACTATGACCGAGCGAAGCGACGACCATCGCGGCGGCCGCTGACAGGAATCTGGCGTGAGCTAATCGCGGCATGGCAAGTTCCCCAGACTGCGGGGCTAAGGGCGGGGAGGAGGCGAGGCCGCCATCATAATCGCGGGGCTGCGCTGAGGCAAATTTGGACGTTCGCATCGCGAAATCCGGGATCGAACGAGCCCGCCGCGGCAATCTTCCGGAGGAGCCTGCCAACGGACGCCCGCAGATGCGAACGAGGGGCGGCAGCGTGGCCGGCGTCAGCGAAACAGGCCGTCCACTTCCCCAACGCCCGCCGCAGGCGGAGCGCCCCAGAGACGAGGCAAGATCGATCAGCGGGCCTTCAGCGGGCGCCTCGGCGCCTGTGCGCCCACGGCGAGCGATTACTCGGGCGATCGGGTTCAGCCGCGCGTCTGCGCAAAATAAACAAAGGCGCCGCGGAACGATTCCGCGGCGCCTTTTGGCGTTTACGCTAAGTGCCTGCGGCCGCTTATTGGCCGCGGGGCAGCTTACTTGCCCTTCTTCGGCGCGGGCTGACCCTTGCCGGCGGGTTGCTGCTTGGTGCTCTTTCCAGTGTTCTTCGGCTGAGCCATCGGAGGAATCTCCACTCCAAAAAGTAGTCCCGGCAGCCTGCGC
>JADLBW010000181.1 GCA_020847515.1 Pirellulales bacterium
ATCGATCTCCCGCTCTCCGTCGGCGGCAGCAGCGTAGACTTCGCCGCCCGTCGTCACCATCGCGGCCAGGCCGACAAGCCCTTTTTCCTGACGCTGTCTGGCCACCACGCTCGCCAGCGCGTCGCCTGCCGGGCCGACGCTGCGAGGCGGCTGGTCATCAGCGGAGTCAGATGACTGGAACAGCCCGCTTGCCATGGCGATGGCTGCCAGCGCCGCGAGGCACGTAAGGGCGACGACTACCCACCTTCTGAGGCTCCTTGAGCTTTCGATGCCTTGGGCGCGACTCCATGCGACGTAGTCGCTAGTCAATTCATCGCCGAAGCTGGCGAGCAGCGCGAGCAGCTCTTCGCGCCGCGGCTCGAGCTGCACGCGCACGGCACGTTGATTCAGGCAGTAAACGAAGTAGTAGATTCCCGCCAAAAAGGCCAACAAACATGTTGCGGCGATTAAACCAGTCAGCCAATCGTTAGTTGCGACCGCTCCTTGCCAGGAAACCTGCAAAAAGAACGCTCCAATTGAGATGCCGGGCGGGAGCAGATACCACCAGAAAATATTCCGCAGCAGCCAGATTTGGTCCTCCACCTCTCTCAGCGAGCGCTTAGCGCACTCTAGCAGCGGCTCGTCCGGCTTGCTGGGCTGCTGCGGGTGACGCTTCCGATAGGCCCACATGAATCCTGCCATCCACAGGAGCGCCGGCACGGAGAGGTACCACGTCCAAGGGGAGGAGGTTTTGGCGCCCAGATAGAACCACAGCGGGATCAACAACAGCGCTATCACGATTTCGCGAAAATCGCGACAGAAGATCATCGCGCGGAAGTCTCGCTGGTTCCGCTGCACTTCCTTCAAAAGCACCTCGGAATCGACCGTGACGCGCGTCTGAGCCCCTTGCGCCTGCCACGCCTGCTGAAATTTGTCAGGGCCCATTGCATTCCCCTTTCAGCAACTCGCTCAATGCCTTTTTGGCCCGATTGAGTTTTACGCCCACATGGCTTTCGGAGACGCCTAAGACTTCGGCCATCTCGCGATAGCTCAGCCCATCGAGGTAGAGCAGCACGAGGGCCGCGTCGGCCTTGGGCAACTGATGAATGGCTCGATAGAGCTGCTGGACGGTTTCTCGTAGTTGCAGCTGGTCGGCGCAGTCCGCTCGGTCGCAGGCGACGGCGTGGACTTCCATAAACGGCTGCTGTCTCGACCGGCGCGGTTTGTCGTTCCGCTGCCAGTTCATCGCCGTGTGCAAGGCAACGCGGTAAAACCATGTCGCCGCGGTTGCGTGACCCTGAAACTTGGGCAGCGACTGCCAGGCGGCGAGCAAGATCTCCTGAGCCAGGTCCTGACAGTCTTCGCTCGTCAGCGTGTACGCACGCGCGACCTTCATGACCGCGGAGCCGTGCCCTTCGAGCCACGCCAGAAACAGTGATTGGTGATCTTCGTCCGGCAATGCAACCAACTTCCTCCAGGGGCATTGGTACCCGCAGCAAGGATGAACTTACAAGAAAACTCGAAGAAAATGCCGGTGGACGGACTTTCAGCATCGGGCCTGTACGTCTTTTGGCGTGAGACCGCCCTGGCAGGACCCGGCTACGGGGGCGGCGAATCACAGTCCAAAATTCTTCGTCGATGAGACGGCGCTGGTTGTCGGCGTGCGCTCGATGGGCTTCCTGGCGGTGAAATACTTGGAAAAGGGGAGGGGCGCTGAAGAACCTCGCGACGATGGCGCCAAGCGGACGGCGTACTTACGCTCGGGTCAGCGGCGCGCATCGCCGGGGCCGGATTAGGCGACAATGCTGCGCTCAACATTCCAGAATGATGCGCGCGCAGCGGCTGCAGCGGATGCCGCGTGCATAGGGGCCTTTGAAGACCGCGTATTCGCCCACGGGCTCGCCGCCGCGGAGGCCCGCGACGAGGTTGCCGACGAAGCTTGGGGGACCAGCGTACCACTGCAAGCTGGCCCAACTGCCATCGCGACCGTACAGGCATCCCGCCTCGGCCTCTTTGCCGCAGATCGGGCACGCCGCCCGGGCGTCAGACGCAGAGTCCGCAGTCATTTTCAGCCTCGCGGGATTGCAATCGACAGGCGGCAGCCGATTATAGCTGTCGCGGAAAACCATCGCGCTCATTGGCCCTGGCGGCTCATAATCATGCCACAGTCGAAAATGTTTGCAATGCTGCTGCTGGCCGTCGCCGTCGTAGCGGCCGGCCCGGCGGCGCGGGCTGTCGAAACAGCCAGCGGTTATCGCGGCGTCTGGTACATGAACCAGCCGACCGGGGACGAGTTCAAGTACAAGTACAGCGGCGGCCTGGGGACGTATCCGCAGCAGCACGCGCCGATTGCCGTTTACAGCCGCGAGGCGCACAAGACGTTCTTCGTCTACGGCGGCGCCACCGGCAGGCCGCACGAGCTGGCGTGCATGGTCTCGTACTTCGACCACGCCGCGGGCACGGTTCCGCGGCCGCGCGTGGTGCTGGTAAAACCGACCGCCGACGCCCACGAGAACCCTACGCTGCAGATCGATGACGAGGGGCGTCTGTGGATCTTCTGCAACACCCACGGCCCCGCGGAGAGTTCGCACATCTTTCGCAGTGCGTCCGCCTATTCGATCGACGAGTTCGAAGAGGTCGCGCGCACGAACTTCTCGTACAGCCAGCCGTGGGCGGTGGCGGGCCGCGGTTTTCTGTTTCTGCACACCCGCTACCACTCTGGGCGGCGGCGGCTGTTCTGGATGACAAGCCGCGACGGACTGCGGTGGTCGCCGCCGCAGGCGCTGGCTGGCATCGCTCAGGGGCACTACCAGATCAGCCAGCGCCAGGGGGACAAGGTGGGAACGGCCTTCAACTATCATCCGCCAAAAGGGGGCCTCAACGCCCGGACGAACCTCTATTACCTCGAAACATCCGACATGGGCGCCGCGTGGCGCACGATCGACGGGCAGACGCCGGCCTTGCCGCTGGAGCAGCCGCACAACGCTGCACTGGTTCACGATTACGAGGCGGAAGGGTTGCTGGCGTATCTGAAGGATCTCAACTTCGACGCGGCGGGCCGCCCGGTGATTCTCTACCTCACGGCGGGCGGCTTCGCGCCTGGCCCCGACGCGGGTCCGCGGCAGTGGTACACCGCTCACTGGACGGGCGAGCGGTGGCGGATTCGACCGTTCACCGTCAGCGATCACAACTACGATTTCGGCTCGCTGTACATCGAAGAGAACGGCCAGTGGCGAATCATCGCCCCTACCGAGCCGGGCCCGCAGCCGCAGATGACCGGGGGCGACATGGCGCTCTGGACCAGCGACGATGAAGGGGGCTCTTGGACGCGGCGGAAGCAACTCACCGCGCAGAGCCGGTTCAACCACACGTACGCCCGCCGGCCGCTCGATGCGCACGAGGATTTCTACGCCCTGTGGGCGGACGGCGATCCGCGGGAGCCGTCGGATTCTCGGCTATACTTCACCGATCGCGACGGCGCGCGGACGTGGCGATTGCCCGTACAAATGGCGGGCGATCACGCGCGGCCCGAGGCGATCAGTACGACGCCCTGAGGGAGCGGCGCCGTCGCGCTGGGCCGCAGCGCCGCTCGATTCGCTCGCCTCCCGGAGGTCCGATGCCCGAGAAGGCCGATCCGCGGGTTTATTTCGCCGCCGAGCGTACGCTGCTGGCGTGGGTGCGTACGGGGCTGGCGGTGATCGGGCTGGGGTTTGTGGTGGCGCGGTTCGGCCTGTTTCTGCGAATGCTGCGAGACGGCGCTGATCTGACTCCGCACGCGGGCTCGACGTTCATCGGCGTGGGGCTGGTGCTGTTGGGGTCGGCGTCGATTGGCGTGGCGGCGCGGCAGCATGTGAAATTCTGTCGCACGCTAGCTGCGGCTGATCGGCCGCACGGTTATGCGGTATCGTGGTCGGCTTGGTTTTCGGCGGTCATCTGCGTCGTGGGTTTGGCGCTGGCGGCGTACCTGCTGCTGCGCGCCAATCTGACGTGAAGAGAGAGCAGGCGTGCTGTGGGATGGCGTCCGATTGAATTGCCAAATACAGGGAGCCTGCACATGGTTTCGCCCCCCTCGCCAGCCCTCCCCACAAGGGGAGGAGGCGGGAACTCTATGCATAGGGTTGGTTCGATCGATCCCTCGCGCCTTGCTTTACATCTGCGGGCCTGCGCGTTAGATTCGCTCCCTTGAGTTTGGTTCACCGTGCGTTGGTGGTTGGCCGCGGCAAGCGTCGTCGCGGCCGACGCAACAGGGAACTCCGGTGCAATTCCGGGACGGCCCCGCCGCTGTGACCAGGCTGCGACGATCGGCATTTCTCGAGGCCATTGCGGCGCGGCTTCCACCGCTTGTGCGGGTGGGAAAGGCTGCTGCCGCGAGAAGGCGCGTCCGATCGAGCCTGGGAGTCAGAAGACCTACCAGCGCACCAGTCCTGCCAGGCGCCGCACGCGAGGGACGGGCGCTGGCAAAACGTTGGCTCGCTCGATCGTGCTCGTTACGCCGAATCGAAACGCCGCGGTGCGCAGCGACGGCTGCGCCGTCAACGGGCGGCCGCATCGCCGGGCCTACAGCCTGATCGAGCTGTTGGTCGTCACGGCGATTCTGGGCGCGCTGGCGGCGCTGCTGATGCCAGCGGTCCAGGCTGCCCGCGAGTCGGCGCGGCGAGCGCAGTGCCAGAGTCACTTGCGTCAACTGGGGCTAGCGCTGGGGAAATTTGAAGCCCGGCATAAGGAACTGCCCGTCGGCTGCCTGGGGCGCCGTTTTGCAGCGAGCCCCGGCGCGGCGCCGCCGGTGCAACGATTCCATTCCTGGAACACGCAGTTGCTCGCCGATTTGGAACTTAAAAGTCTTTGGAACGCGCTTGACCTGAACATCCCTTCCTACCAGGGGACCAATCGCATAGCGGGCGCTACGGAAGTCGCAGTGTTCCTGTGCCCCAGCACCCGCGAGGAGAACCGCCACAGCGCCGGCGGGCTGTGGCGCGGCCAGGCCTTTACCGATTACGGCGGCATCTACGGCGTCGAAGGCCCCGGGCGCGACGCCGAGCCGGAGGCCGCGCAGACCCTGGCCGAGCGCTGGCTGGGCGTGCTGGTATACGACGAGGCGGTCGCGGCGCGCGACGTCTCCGACGGGCTGGCTAACACGGCGGCGGTCGCCGAGACGCTCCGCCGCCGCGGGTCGGAATGCGAATGGGCCAGCGGCCACAATGTATTCGCCCACGACGGCGACGCGCCGGTCAACAGCATCCTGCACGCCGGCGACGACGTCGGCAATGAGATCGGCAGCCCGCACCCGGGCGGGGCGCTGGCGGTGTTCTGCGACGGACATGTGGCGTTCGTGAGCGACGAAATGCCGCAACGTGTTCTGAACGCAAACCTCACGCGAGCAGGCGAGGACTAGCGATGCAGCCGTCATGTAAGCAGGCGTCAGCGAAGCAGGCGTCGCGCTCGCGGCGGCCGTGGGCGCTATTGGCGCTGGCTGCCGTGCCGCTATCGAGTTGCGGCGTTGCAGCCGCCGGCCCGGTCGCCTCGTTCGACGACATCGAGCATTGGGTCGGCGTGGGGGCGAATCGCGCGGCCCTCGTCATCGACTGGGACGCCTCGACCGCAAACGACGCTTCGCTCGCGTGGGGCTTCCGCTGGGACGGCCAGGCCAGCGGCGAAGACCTGCTGCTGAGGGTGGTAAACGCCGATGATCGGCTGTTCCTCAAGCGGAGCGCGGGGGGGTCGCTGGGATTCTCCACCTTCGGCATCGGGTACGACGCCTCGGGCGACGGCCAGTTCGCCCTCTCGGACGGCACGCAGTTCGACGCCCACGGCGTCGCCGTGACCGGTTTGCCCGACGAAGACGCGACGCCTGTCGATCGGGCCGACTTGTATCGCGAGGGCTGGTTCACCGGGGTCTGGAGCTACGGCGTCGCGGCCGGAACGACGTGGAATCAGTTGAGTTGGGGCCAGTCGTTCACTGGTCCGCACGGTCGGGCGCTGCAGAACGGCAGTTGGGATAGCTGGGCGTTTGCCTCGCCGATCGTGCTTGGGACGTTTGCGAAAAATCCGCACGCGGCCGAGCCCACCCGTGCAGCTAGCGCCGACTTCGACGCGGACGGCGACGTCGATGGCGCCGACCTGCTGATCTGGCAACGGGGCCTTGCCGCAACCAGCGCTGGCCTGTCGCAGGGCGATGCTAACGGCGACGCAGTGGTCGATCAACTTGATCTGGATATTTGGAAGCGCACGTACGGCGGCGTCATGGCGTCAGAAGCCGCGGCAACGGGCGCGGCCGTGCCCGAAGCGGCGGCCGCGGCGCTCGCCCTAGGGGCGTTGATGGTTATTCCCGCGATGCATCGCAACTTTAGGAGGGATCATGGAATTAAACATGTCGAGATGGGAAGCCATGCTGTGCGGAGCGGCGCTGGCGATCGGCCGTCTCTGGGGGGGCGGAGTTGAAGCATGGGGAGCTGATCCTTGGGCCGATGCTTTTATAAACGCCAGCATGATCAGCGACCCGTCGAGCAGCACGACGATCAATCTTGCCGCGGCCTTGGGGCCGCCGACGCTGGTCACCGATCCCGGCGGGCTGTACGGGGGAGTGGTGACGCCGCTAAATCCGCCGTTCGGTCCGGGCGAGCTGATCTCGATTGGCGAAGGGGGCTGGCTGACGGTTCGTTTCGACGAGCCCGTGACGGACGACGTGCGCAATCCGTACGGCGTCGATCTGTTGATCTTCGGGAATGCATTTATCGGGGGCGACTTTTTCAACGCAGATTTTTCGTTCAAGCCCGCCGGCCTGGCGGCGGGAGTCGCCAGCGAGGGGGGCCTCATTGAGGTCAGCAGCGACGGCAAGAATTTCTTTCCGGTCGGCGGCGAGGCCGACGGCCTGTTCCCGACCAACGCCTTTGCCGACGTCGAGCATCCCTTCGCCGCCGCGCCCGGGCGAATCGAAGCCGACTTCACGAAGCCGGTCAATCCCGCGTTTTCGCCGGTGGGAAAGACGTTTGCCCAGATCATTGCCGGTTATGAAGGCTCCGGGGGCGGGTGCGGCGTCGATATCGCCGCGGCGGGTTTGTCAAGCATTTCGTACGTCCGAATTACGAACCCGACAGGTTCGGGCGTCACGCCGGAAATCGACGCGTTGGCCGATGTGACAGCAGTGCCAGAACCGGGTGGAGCGGCGCTATTTTTGGTGTTCAGCGTCCTATTTGCTTGGCAAAAGCGTGCGCGACGTTATGGTGAGGAGAGGGGAGGATTCGTCGCGGGGATCGCCTGAATCGCTCGCGACGGCAGATTGCCGCGCGGCGCAGCGGCGAGCGGCCCGCGCTGCGACGCACGTCGGATTCGAAGGCGTGGGGCGTCGATTCGCTCTATCGTGCATACGCTGAAAAACCGCCCGCGGGATGGTTCTTTCGAGGGACACCTGGACTAATTCTGCGAACCATCTCGCGGGCGTCTATCAAGCTGCCCGTCTATCAAGCTGCCCGTCTATCAGGCTGCCCGTCTGTCAGGCTGCCCGTCGCCGCCGTTAATCGACGGCGAGGCCGCGGCTTGCTCATCGAGTCGCTGGACTAAGGTCCACAGGGCGACGACCGCCAATGCCCCCGCGGCGACCTGCTGCGACGCGGCGTTGAAGGCCGGGGTGATGCGCGGCAGGAGGGCGAACAGGCCTGCTGACGCGATTGCCGCCGCAACCAGGCCCGCGCGATCGCGCCGCGGCTGGGGGACGAGAAACAGCGTCATGATGAGCGCGGCCGCGCCGCTCAGCGCCAACTGCGGCAGCAGTTCAGAGACTTCCCACAGATGCGCGAAGGCTGCATGGGGCAACACGGCGGCGGCGACCGCCACCACGATCGTCCAACCGAAAGACTCGGCCAGCGGAAATTGCCATCGCCCCGCCGGCGGCAGGTCGTCTGGAGTTGACAGGCTCCGCGCCAGGCGCTTCAGCAGCCAGGTAAGCCCAAACGAGACGCCGGTTAGCAGCGTGAGCGAGCCGAGGATGTAGCGGAGATCGGGCGTCGTCTGTCGCAGGTCGGCGGCGCCCAGCGCGGCGCCGAGGATCCACGCGATGACGACGCCGGCGCGCGCCAGGCGATGGGCGCCGCTGAGGGCTGCCCAACCGGCGACGATGTAGAGCTGCCCCAGCCATAGGACGTCGAGCCAGGCGGATTGCGAGTGCCTGGCCCGCACCGCCAGCGCCGCGCAGGCCAGCGCCGCGAGGAACAGCCATGTCAGCGGTCGCTGGCGGAAGGGGGGCATGGGCGACTGTGGGACATGGGCAGCCGGCGAGCAGTTCGAAGTTTAGCTGGGGCTGACGGCTGACGGCTGGCGGCGGGCGGCCAGATTGGAGGCATGGCGGTGCAGATATTATTAGGATACCGCGCAGCCCGATGCCGCGACGCCTGCTGTGGGGCAGGGCCGATTGGTTTTTCGAACGAGGTCGGGCGCGATGGCCACGGAGGCTGCCGACGCGGCCGAGTTGTGCGATAAACCAGCATGTCCACGCGGACGTGGACATGGCACCTCCTCATTCGGTTTTCAAACCAGGTCGGCGCGATGCCCATTCAGGCCCGCCGACGCGGCCATGTTTTGGGGGATGTCGGCATGTCCGCGCGGACGCGGGCATGGCACGCCCTCCCTCGGTTCTGATAACTGTTCGGCCCTGGGCGAGCGGGCCGTCGCCGTTGAAAATAGGCTGTCGGCCGGCGACAATGAGCGGTTTGTCGCACCTCGAACCGACTCGCATGAAAGCCAGCAAGCACGCATCGCCGCCTCCGCCGCCGCCCAGCCACGCCCAGCAGGACGTGTGCTGCCTGATGGGCGATCCCGTGGCCGAGAACCCGACCCATTACATGCTGGAAAAGGCCTTTACGGTCGCGAATCTCGATTGGCGGTTTCTTACGTTCGAGGTCGCGGCCGCTGATTTTGAAGCGGCGCTGCGGGGCGTGCGGATCTTTGAATTCCGCGGGGTGATGCTCGCCGCCCCGCATCGGGGGGAGGTCCACCGGTTCCTCGAATCGGCGACCGACGTCGCCCGGCTCAGCGGCCAGGTCAATTGCCTGGCGCTCAAAAACGGCGAATTGCGCGGGCACAATACCGAGGGGCCGGCGCTGCGGGCCTTGGCCGAGGGGAGCATCGCCCTAAAGGGACTGCGAGCGGTCGTCCTGGGCTGCGGCCGGACGGGCAAATCGATCGCTGCGGAACTGGCGCTGGCCGGGGCGGCGAGCATCGAGCTGGTCTCGATCCAGCCCGAGCAGGCCGAGCCGCTGGCGGCCGCACTGAAGGGCGACCCGCAGACCGCGGAGGTCGAGCTGAAGGTGACGCCGTGGCCCGAGCAGGGGGGGTCGATCCGCGTTTCTGAGGACTGCCGGTTGCTGGTCAACGCCACGCCGGTGGGCCGCAACGATTCCAATGTCGCCCTGCCGCTCGATGTGGCGGCGCTGCCGGCCGAAGCGCTGGCGGTCGACATGGTCTACAATCCGCCGCTGACGCGGCTGTTGCGCGACGGCAGGAAGCGCGGCCTCAAGACGATCGACGGGCTGACGCTGCTGGTGGAGCAGGCGGCGCTGGCGTTTAAGATTTGGACGGGGCGCCAGCCCGACCGCGACGCGATGCGTGAAGCGGTGGAAGAGTTTCTGGTGTTGTAGAGGCGCGAGGCGCGGGGCTTGAGGCGTGAGGCTTGAGGGCGGGGGATCGGATGACCATTGAGACGTCTCCTCAAGGCTCGCGCCTCGCGCCTCGCGCCTCGCGCCTTCCGGGTCTATTCATCGCGGGCACGAGTACGGAGGTCGGCAAGACCTATGTCGGCGCGATGATCGCGCGGGCGCTAGCGGCGGCGGGGAAACGAGTGGGCGTGTACAAGCCGGCGGCGAGCGGCTGCCGGCGCGGAGGCGACAAGCTTATCGCCGACGACGCGGTCGCCCTCTGGGAAGCAGCCGGACGGCCGGGGACGCTCGAGCAGGTTTGCCCGCAGCGGTTCCTCGCGCCGCTGGCGCCGCCGCTGGCGGCATCTGCTGAGGGACGCCGGGTTGATCGAGCACTGTTGCGATCGGGGCTGGACTGTTGGTTCGGCATTTCGGACGTCGTGCTGGTCGAGGGCGCCGGCGGACTGATGTCTCCGCTTTCGGACGAGGATTACAACATCGACCTGGCCGCGGATCTGGATCTGTCGCTATTGATCGTGGCGGCGAACGAACTGGGCGCGATCAACGCGACGCTGCAGACGATCATCACGGCGCGAGTCCAAGCGCCGCGGCTGCCGATCGCCGGCGTGGTGCTCAATCAAACGGCCCAGCGTCCGCTCGACGAAAGCCTGGCGACGAACGCCAACGAGCTCCGGCGGCGAGTCGATGTGCCGCTGCTCGCGGTGGTGCGCCCAGGCGAAGAGCAATTCCGTGAAAGCGTTGATTGGTTCGTAGCGGCAAACCGCTAGCCCGGCGATCGCGGCCGGGCTTAAGGAGGTTTGCATCGTCGTCGAGCCATGACGGCTCGATGGCGCTGAAGCGCCCTACATAGCGGCTGCTTCGGCGAATTGCGGCATGCGGGATTCGGCCAGGCGGGTGTCGATCGACAGCCGCATGGTGACGCTCCAGCGCCCCTCAGCGTCGGGAATGACGATCCAGTGGGGCAATACGGCGACCGACTGGTGGACCAGTTCGAAGCCCCCCTCCGATTGGCTCACGGTCTCGACCGGGTAGGTCCAGATGGAGGCGGGCTGATCGAACGCGAGCGTCACGCCGATGCCGAGCCACTGATCGGTCAGGCCGAGCTGCGTCATGCCGCTCAAGTCGAGCTGGTGGCCGAGCTGGCCCAGGCGTTGGCCCTGACTGCCGGAGAAGTAGCGGTCGTCGGCGCCGGAGGGGAGGCCGGCGAGGTTGAGCTCCGGGGCCAAGTGCAAGGCGATATCCGCCGGGACGTTTTCAAGGAGATACGCGATCTCGAGGGTCGCGTCGCCCGCATTGAGGGCGACGCCCTTGGTGAGCTTGACCTTGCGTCCTTGGACCGAGCCTTCGCGACTGAGCAGCACCTGGACGCGACCGTCGTTGCGGCGGAGCCGAGCCTCGTAGGGGGCGTGGACGAAGTCGCCCAGTTCCTCAGCGCTGCCGGCGGCGACGGCCGCCGGGTCGACGTCCGGGGCGAAGAAGTGATCGACCAGCGTGTTCCGCTGCCAGCGGTCGTAACCAACGCGCTCGTTGAGCCCTTCTTGTTTGAACACGACGCGTTCGTGGATGCTCGCCACGTTTTCGCCATTGGCCGACGGGCCGCGGAGGACGGCGCGGTGATAGGCTTCGGGCCGGCGGGCCAGCGACGCGGAGAGGTTATGGCAGATGGCCTTCACGTCGAGCTCGTAGAGCTGCCCCCCCTCGGCCGGGGCCACCAGGCCCAGCAGGCGGTTATTCTCGATGCGGACCTCGGGGCGGCCGTCGAGGTTGTAATCCTGCTGGGAAATCTCGCACCACTGCTGTTGATCGGGCTGCCACGAGCGGCCGTCGTACTGATCGAGCAGATTGCCCGCCGCGATGAGGTGTTGATACACCGCGTTGCGGAGATGGGGGAGGTAGGCGCCGCCGAAGGCGCCGTGCCAGTAGCTGCAGTTGCACTGGCCGCGGTAGAGTTCCAGGCGGGCCTGATCGACCAGGTCGCCCGAGGCGCCTTCTTCGACCATCTTCTGCAAACGGCGGCTGACCATCTGCATGCGGGAATACATGGCGTTGGTTTCGGGATATTTTACTTTGAAGTTTCGCCAGTAGCCGCCGCGGACGAACGGCCGGATCGACTCCCATTGGCCCTGATGTTCCAGCTCGTGGCGGGCGTCCTCGAACTGATTGATCCGAGCGGCCGGCAGCGCCCACTCGACCATTTCGCGATAGCTGCCTTCGGGGATGTAGACCTTGCCTAGCGGAGCGACGCCGTCGATCGCCTCGGCGGGGGTCGCCAGATGCAGCCACTCGCTATTGGCCGCGAGCGCATCGAAGAACCGCGTCAGCCAGCCGTGCGTGTAGACGTGGTCGTGCGTGCCGGGCCAGGTGCCGAACTTCTCGCCGTCGTCGCCGAAGACGACCAGGGCGCCCGGCCGGCGCTCGGCGACGCCGCGGAGGTACTCGATCGTCTCATGCGGTTCCTGGAACGGGATCGTGTACCGGAGCTTCTCGCTGCCCGGTAGGACCTTCAGGACGTAGCCGTCGTCTTCGGTGACGTAGTAGCCGTCGAGCTGCTCTTCGCCGAGGCCAGCGTTCTTGAAATGGAAGTCGTCGAGCAACGTGTACTCGATGCCGGCTCGTACCAGATCGCTGGCGAGCGACTGTTCCCACACCCGCTCGGGCATCCACATGCCGCGGACCGTGGCGCCGATTCGGCGCTGCAGCCACTCGGTGTAGGCGGCGATCTGGCCGACGCGGTCGCGCGAGGGGATCATCGTGAGGATCGGCTCGAAGAACGCCCCGCCGACGATCTCGATCTTGCCGGTTGCGACCAGATGGCCCAGTCGGTCGACATATTCCGGATGCCGGGCGTCGAGCCACTCCATCAGCGAGCCACTGGTGTGGAGGCCGATTTTCAATCCCTCGTACCGCTCGAACACGTCGAGAAACGGCAGATAGCTGTCCTGGTAGGCTTGTTCAAAAACGCCGTCAAAGTTGCCGACGGGCTGATGGTTGTGCAGGACCAGAGCGAGGCGCAGGGGATGGGTCATGGCGCTGAGGGTTATGCTATCGCGGCTGGGGGCTCTGACGAATCGCGCGACCGGGCGAATCGTACTATATTTGCGTTCTTTAGGGGGAGAGGCTAGCGGCGTTGCCGACGGATTTGCCAATCGCGAAGAGATTGCGATAGCACGGGCCGCATCAAGCGGCACAGGTCCGAGGGGCTACCGAACCCGCCCAGTTTACTGGATCGGCGCCGCTTAACATTGCAGTTGACGACATTCTGGACATTCCGCCCAGGAAAGGGCGCGAAGGTCGTCGGGTTCCGCAGCGTGGGTGGCTTGTAAGGGTGCGGCGCGGAAGGAGTCGGGATGCTTTTGCGAAGCGGAAGGGGTCAGGATGCTTTTGCGACTGGGGAGTCGCTCAGAAGACAGGCCCGCTAGTCGCAAAAGAATCCCGACCCGGTTGCGCTAGGCCTGCACTTCGACCGGCCCGCGGCGGATGGTCCGTTCGTACAGTCGCACGTACTGCTCGGCGCTGTGGCCCCAGGACCAGTCCTGCCGCATGCCGGTTTCAATGAGTTGCGACCAGACGGCCTGGTGGTGGTAGGCCCGCACGGCGCGGTCGAGGGCCTCGGCCAGGGCCAGCGAGGTGTAGTCGTCGAAGGAGAAGCCGGTCGCCGTGCCGTTGGCGAGCGTCGCTTCGGTGGCGTTAACGACGGTGTCGACCAGGCCGCCGGTGGCGCGGACCACCGGCACCGTGCCGTACCGCAGGCTGTAGAGTTGATTTAACCCGCACGGCTCGTACTGGCTGGGCATGAGGAAGACGTCGGCCGCCGCCTCGATGAGGTGCGACAGCTCCTCGGAGAACTCCAGCCGCACCGCTACGCGGTCGGGGAATTCGCCGGCGAGCGAGCTGAGCGCCTCGTGATACTTCGGCTCCCCGGTTCCCAGAACGACCCACTGGGCGTCAACTCGCTCGGCCCAATGCCGCATGACCCGCACGATCAGGTCATAGCCCTTCTGATCCGCCAGGCGGCCGACCGCGGCCAGCAGCGGCGTGTCGGGGCGTTGAGGCAAATGGAGCCGCTGCTGCAGTCGTCGCTTGCAGGCGGCCTTTCCCTCGGCGTAGTTCTGCCGGTCGTAGCGATGGTCGCCCAGAAAGCGGTCGCTGGCCGGGCTCCACTCTTGGTAATCGACGCCGTTGATGATGCCGTGGAGGTCGGCCTGGCGATGCTGCAGGGCCCCTTCCATGCCGGCGCCGAGCGGGGCTGAGAGGATCTCGCGGGCATAGGTCGGGCTGACGGTCGTCAGCGCGTCGGCGAAGACGATGCCGGTCTTCAGGAAGCTGAGGTTTCCATAGAATTCCATCTGCCGCCAGTTGAAGTACTTCCAATCGAGGCCCGTGAGGGCCATATCCCAATGCCAGAAGTTGCCCTGGTAGGCGAGATTGTGGATCGTCAGCAGGCTGACCAGCCCCCGCCATGGCTTGTGGGCGCTATAGAGCGTCTTGATGTAGGCCGGCATCAGCCCGGCGGTCCAGTCGTGGCAATGGACCGCATCAACCGGAAGGGCGAGCTTGGCGATGGCCTCCAGCACGGCCCGGCAATAGAAGGTGAACCGCTCGCAGTTGTCGCGATAGTCCTCACCCTCCTCGCGGTAGAGATGCGGCCGGTCGTAGTAGTGATCCTGGTCGACGAGGAACACCTCCACGTCGGAGTTCGGCAGTCGGCTATGGAGCAGGTGCCCGCGGACGTGCTTCTGGCCGATGGGGGCCTCGACGTAGACGCCGGTCGGCTCGATCGGGATGCCTGCCTGGCGGGCCTGACGGAACGCCGGCAGGAAGACCGTCACGCGATGACCGAGCTTGGCAAGCTCTCGCGGCAAGGCCCCGCACACGTCGCCCAAGCCGCCGGTCTTGCAGAAGGGCGTCGCCTCACTGGTTGCGAAGAGGATGTTCACGCTCTAGCCGCCTGGTTGAAACGGAAGTTGCCGCAAAGGGAGGTAGCCGCAAAAAGGCACGAAGAACGCAAAAGGATAAAGCGACAGAAGTTCCAGTAAGCTTCGTCTTAACTATTTGTCCGCACCCGACGACGAGGGTTGGGAGGGGCTGAACGGGCGAAGTATTATTCCGTTTGCCGCGAACCTTCTCTGTTTGGCTCTTGGAGCTTTTTTTGCGACTTTTGCGTCTCTTGGCAGCTAGCTACTTAACCACCTTGCCGATCGCTGCTGCGACGCGGTCGATGTTGCAGGGCGTGAGGCCGGCGACGTTGATCCGTCCCGAGCCGACGACGTAGATGGCCAGTTCCTCCCGCAGCCGCTCGACCTGCGCCTTCGTCAGGCCGGAGAACGAGAACATGCCCCGTTGGCGGGCGATGAACGAATAGTCGCCCGGGACGTTGTGGTCTTTGAGGGCCTTCACCAGTTCGCTGCGCATGCCGTTGATGCGGCTGCGCATGGCGGCGACCTCGCCCTCCCACTGCTGGCGGAGGTCCGCGTTGCGCAGGATCATGGCCACGATTTCGGCGCCGTGCCCGGGGGGGTTCGAGTAGTTCGCGCGGATCGTCTTCTCGATCTGCGACTGCACCCGCTGGGCGACCTCGGGGCTGCCGGCCACGGCGAACAGGGCGCCGACCCGTTCCCGGTACAGGCTGAAGTTCTTGGAGAACGAGCTGCACGCCAGCATCTCGGCGCCGGGCCGCACGAACGCCTGCAAGCCGGCGGCGTCCTCGGCGATGCCGTCGGCGAAACCCTGGTACGCGAAATCCAACAGGGGCAGGACGCCGCGCTGGTAGACCGCGTCGGCGATTTGCTGCCACTGGTCGGGCGATGGATCGATTCCCGTCGGGTTGTGGCAGCAGCCATGCAGCAGGATGACGTCGCCGGGCTGCATCCTGGCGACGGCGCCGAGCATCCCTTCCAGGTCGAGCGCGTTGTCCTGGGCATTGAAATAAGGATATGTCTTGGTTGCGACGCCCGCGGCGGCGAAGATCTGGGGATGGTTCGGCCAAGTGGGGTCGCTCATCCAGACCGCGGCGCCGGGGAGGTTCGCTTTCAGAAAATCGGCCGCTACCCGCAGCGCGCCGGTGCCGCCGGGCGTTTGCGCCCAGGCGATCCGCTTGCTAGTCAGCGGCTGGCTGCCGGCGCCGAAGGCCAGTTCGGCGACGGCTGCGCAGTATTCGCCGAGCCCGGAGATCGGCAGGTAGGACTTGGTCGTTGGCGCCGCGGCCAGTCGTCGCTCGGCCTCTTTGACGCACTCCAGCAGCGGCGTGCGGCCGCTTTCGTCTTGGTAAACGCCGACCGAGAGATTGATTTTCTCCGGCCGCGGGTCGGCCTTGAAGGTCTCGGTCAACCCGAGGATGGCGTCTTTGGGCGCGGCTTCGATTCGCTCTAGCATTAGATTATTGACCGTAGGTGGTGAATAGCGCCGTTGGTTGCAGGCAGGTTAGTTGTCAGTTGTCAGTTGCAGCAAGGCGCCCCGGACGCTCGTCGCCAACTGACGACGGACCACTGACAACTGACATGCGGCCCGTAGACCGCCGTGCCGGCGCATGCGACAATGATAGGTCCCGCTGGCGCCCCTTCCAACCCACCATGACTGCACCCATCAAGCCTCGGTTCGGACTCTGGCTCGTCGGCGCCCGCGGCGGGGTGGGGGTTAGCGCGATGGCCGGGCTCATTGCCCAGCGGCTGAGGCTGGCTGATGGGACGGGGCTGGTCACCGAGCTGCCGCAATTTGCCAACGCGTCGCTGCCGTCGTGGAGCGACTTCGTCATTGGCGGCCACGATATTCGCTCGGCGCAGCTCGTCGACGAGCTGCAGCGGCTGCACCAGGAGAGCCGCGTGCTGTCGCCGGAGCTAGTCGGCGCCAGCCGCGGCGAACTTGAGGCCATCGACGCCGAGATCCGGCCCGGCACGCTGTGGAACGTCGGCCGACGCATTGCCGAGCTGGCCGACGTTGACGGGGTACGCCTGCTCGATGAACGGCCGCCGCGAGCGATTATTGAACGCCTGCAGGGCGACCTGGGCGAGTTCCGCGCGCGGCATGAGCTCGAGACGGTCGTCGTCGTCAACGTCGCCTCGACCGAGCCGCTTCCTGACCAGCGTCATTGGCCCGCCACATGGGCCGCCGCCGAACAGTCGCTGGCCAAGCCCGATTGCCCGCTGCCGGCCAGTACGCTGTACGCCATAGCCGCCCTCGACGCGGGTATGCCGTACGTCAACTTCACGCCGTCGCTGGGCGCCTTGCCAGCAGGGATCGACGAGCTGGCTCGCTTGCGGGGCACGTGCCACGCGGGCCGCGACGGCAAGACGGGCGAGACGCTGATGAAGAGCGTCTTGGCCCCGATGTTCGCCGCCCGTCACCTGGAAGTGATGAGTTGGGTCGGCCATAACATCTTTGGCAATCTAGACGGCAAGGTGCTCGACGACCCGGCCAATAAGCAGGCGAAGCTCGAGAGCAAGGACCGCTTGATCGCCGATATTCTGGGCTATCGCCCGCAGACGCTGATCTCGATCGAGCACATCGAAAGCCTGGGCGACTGGAAGACCGCCTGGGACCATATCCACTTCCGCGGCTTCCTGGGCACGCCGATGACGCTGCAGTTCACCTGGCAAGGGTGCGATTCGCTGCTGGCGGCGCCGCTGGTGCTCGACCTGGCGCGGCTGACGGCGGCGGCCAGCCAGCGGGGCGAAAGGGGCGTACTGGCGTTTCTGTCGAGCTTCTTCAAAAGCCCCCAGGGCGAGGCCCCCCCGGCGTTCGCTGACCAATATCGATTGCTTGAGCAGTGGGCCGGGGCGGTCGGGCGATAGGGGACCGACCGACGATAGGCCTGCAGGACCGCAGGAGAGAGGCGAGGGGCGCCGGGCTGCAGGAAAGCAACGCGCATTCTTGGCGCGTCCACGCGGAGCCTGCCGCCGCCAGGCTAATTGCAGTGCCGTGGGCGAGTGCCGCCGGCCCGCGCGATGTGCGAGGCGGTCCTCACCGAGCAACGTTCGACGGCGAGCGACTCTGACGCTGGTGGGTGCTCTAGTCCTACGGTTCGATTGGCCCCGCGTTGCCATGCTCCTGCGGTCCTATAGAGCCGTGTTCCGTTAGTCCGGTAGTCCTTTAGCGCGCTGGATCATCGCTCACACGACGCGCTGATGACCATCGCGCGCAAAAAAAATCTCCCTCCGCGCCACTTTTCTCGCAATTCGCCTTGACTCGCTACCGGCAGAATTGTTTCAATGCGCGCAGTGTTAGCGGTCGATAGGAATAAGCAAGGTCAGTTTAGTCGTTAACGTTACGACCTCACGCGTTCCACCGGCCGCCGTTGGCGTCTGCCATCCATCCGTCGCGACGCCATTTCCGCCAACCGAACCACGTACTCCGCTTCATCGCTGTTTCGATCGTCCGCCGCCCGCGGTCTGTTATCCGTATCATCCGCCGTATTATCCGCGCGACGCGAATCGATCGATTCCCCTGGGTTCACAAAGGATTGTCCCAAGCCAAGCGCTAGATTCTCACGGAGTCCTCGGAGCGCCCTCCCGTCT
Source organism: Pirellulales bacterium (assembly GCA_020847515.1). Taxonomy (GTDB): domain Bacteria; phylum Planctomycetota; class Planctomycetia; order Pirellulales; family Lacipirellulaceae; genus Lacipirellula. The sequence goes on from JADLBW010000181.1 coordinate 18,137, forward strand.
GCAGTCCTGCCAGGACTCGGAAGGCCTTCGATGAACGGCTAATCGGTCCTATCTCCTTCTCTTTGCGCCCAGGGAGAGGACCGTCTTGACCACCGGGCGCCATCAGGGAAGGAGCCATCATGGCTGCGAAGAAAGCTGCACCGAAGAAGACCGCCAAGAAGAGCCCGAAGAAAAAGGCCGCCAAGAAGGCCGCCAAGAAGAGCCCGAAGAAGAAGGCCGCCAAAAAGGCCGCCAAGAAGAGCCCGAAGAAGGCTGCTCGCGCCAAGAAGGCCGCCCCGGCGCCGACCAAGCCGGCGACCGCTCGCCCAGCCGGCATGTAAGCTTGCCTAGCGCCATAGATCGAATCGCAGGCCGAACGCGCCGAAGCGGCGCGCTTGGCCTGTTTTTGTTTGGGCGTCGAGCGGCGCCCAGGGCGGCGTTCGGCCTTGAGCGCGTCTTGCTGCGGGCCGATTCGGCGGGCTCGCGCCGGGTGCTCGTTGCGCGTCGCCCGCGGGGAGAATTCGGAGCAGGATTGGCGACTGGCCGAGCCAGTACGGCCGGCCATGTATTGCCGCGCACAGGGGGCGTTGATAGGCTGAGGCTCCACTAGCACTACTTCTCCCGGCGCTGGAACCGTTCCCCCCTTGGCCGAACAACCGACTGACCGCATCGAATCCGCAGCCCCCACGGCGGCGTCCTCGTTCCAGGAGCTGGGGCTCACGGAAACCATGCTGTCGGCGCTGAAGGCAGTCGCCTACGAGTCGCCGACCCCGGTGCAAGGGGGCATCATTCCCCGGGCGCTGGCCGGCGCCGACGTGCTGGGCCAGGCCCGCACCGGCACCGGCAAGACCGCCGCCTTCTCGATCCCCATCTTGGAGAAGCTCGATCAGCCCGCCCGCGGCCACCAGCCCCGCGCGCTGGTCTTGGTGCCTACTCGCGAGCTGGCCGTGCAGGTCCGCGACGAGATGGAGCGGTTGGCGTACGGGCGGAAGCTTCGCGTCACGGCGGTCTACGGCGGCAAGCCGCTCCGCACGCAGATTGCCCGCTTGCAGAAGGGCGCCGACGTGGTCATCGGCACGCCGGGGCGCATCCTCGATCACCTCGGCCGCAATACGCTGCAGCTTCAGGAGCTCGAAATCGTCGTCCTCGACGAGGCCGACCGAATGCTCGACATCGGCTTCAGGCCGGACATTGAGAAGATCCTTCGCCGCTGCCCGCAGAGCCGCCAGACGCTGCTCTTGAGCGCGACGGTCGCCCCGCCGGTGGAACGGCTGGCCAAGCGCTATATGCGCGACCCCGAGGTGATGGACTTTTCGCCCAAGGGGAAGACGGTCGACACGATCGAGCAGCGATATTTTACGGTCGACGATCCGCGGAAGTTCGACCTGCTTGTGCAACTGTTGAAGCGCGAACAGCCGCAGCAGGCGATTATCTTCTGCCGCACCAAGCGAGGGACGGACAAGGTTCATCGCAAGCTATCGCAGAAGATCGAGGGGATCGACTGCATTCACGGCGACATGGCGCAGAACGTCCGCGACCGCGTGATGAAGAACTTCCGCGCGGGCCAGACGCGGATCCTGGTGGCCACCGACGTGGTGGGCCGGGGGATCGACGTCAGCAGCATTTCGCACATCATCAATTACGACATGCCGCAGTCGTCGGACGATTACGTCCACCGCGTCGGCCGCACCGGGCGGATGGGCCGCGAGGGGATCGCCTTCACGTTCGTCACGCCGGAGCAGGGGATCGAATTGACGCGGATCGAGATGCTGATCAACAAGCTGCTGGCGCGGGATGAGATTCCGGGGTTCATCGCGGTGGAAAAAGTGGCTCCGCCGCAGGCGCCGCCGTCGGGGCCGGCGTATCCGGCCGGGTCGGCGCCGGCCGAAACGACCGCGGCCAAGCCCGCGGCGCCCCCTCCGCCGCCCCCGCCTGGCAAGCGCATGCCGCGGCGCCATCGGCGGGCGCTGTAGAATCGCCGCGGTTCGCCGGCATTTCGCCGGAAGGAAGCGGTTGGCACGCCGCCCTTGGCCTGCGCGGCCGCGCTACTCCGCCGTCGAAAGCCGTGATAAACTTGTGGTATGACCCAAGTTCAATGGCAGCAGCTTGAAGCCGTCGTCGCGGCGATGGATGATGCAGAGAGGCAGAAGCTCGCGCGCATGCTGCACAAGCGCCCGGACCTACAGGCGCTTGATCCGTCCAATCCTTCACTCGGCCTGTTTGCGGACGAACCAGAACTGATCGATGAGATTCTGGAGGGCGTCTACGAGGCTCGCCAAAATCATCCGCTCCGAGCCGTCGAGTAATGGACCCGGCGATCCTTGATACTGACATCTAGCCAGAAATACTCCGCGCCACGAACCCCGTTCTTGTTACCAAGGCCGTTGCCTAGCGTACGGAACATGGCGTCTACCTGTTAACTGCCGCCACTGTTCTCGAATTAGTAAAGGGCCTTCAACGTGCGGGGAGGCCGGACCGGATCCCTTCGCTGCTGAAGGCAATGGCAGCGGAATCGATATTTCCCATCGATCACGATGCAGCCGTCATAGCCGGCCAAATCTATGGCGATTTGGAACGCACAGGGCAGACGATCGGCCGGATTGATCCTCTCGTCGCCGGCGTCGCTATACATCGCGGTTTGGTCCTGGTCACTGGGAATACGAAGCACTTCGAACGTGTTGTTCGCTTAGGATGTCCTCTACGATTGGACAATTGGCGCAGATAATTCGCTATAGACCGAGGCCGGCGATCACTCGGCCGTCGCGAACTCATCCCGTAGAAATTCCGCGGCCGCGTCCCATTTCTTCGCCGCGGCCTGGAAATCGACCTGCATCTCGCGGACGCCGCTGGCCGGCGCCGCGCGGGAGGCGACCTGTGCTTTACGGCCGAGGGGGAACTGGGCGCTTGGTCCCCGCGCTAACCTTTCCTCGACTTCAGGCGACAAGAGGTACTCCACCAGTCGCTCCGCCGCAGCCCGGCGGGGCGCCCCTCGGATGATCGCCAGCGTGTTGGGAATCATCAGCGTGCCCAAGGGCCCGTCGGGCGAAGGGGGTCGACCCAGTTCATCTTGATCCGGAAATACAATCGCCACCGGCCGGCCGCTCTCGATTTCGATGATCGCGTCGTCGGTATCGGTGAGTCCGAACGCCAACTCGCCGTCGGCGACCGCCCGGGCCACCTGCTTGTTGCCGCCCATGATCCGGGCGTTCGCCTTGACCGCGCGAAAGAACCCCTTGGCCGCCTCGTCCCCCCAGGCGGCGAACAGCACGGCCGCGTGCGTCGCCGTCGTCCCGGCGAGCGGCTTGGCGATGCCGCAGCGGTTCTTCCATGTTGGATCCGTAAGGTCGTAAATCGACCTTGGCCAGCCCTCGGGCGGAGAAAGGGGTCGGGATTCTTTAGCGACTGGCGAGTCTCCTTTCGAATCGGCGTCTACAGTCGCAAAAGCATCCCGACCCCGGCCGTCGCCTACCAAGTTCGTATTGACGACGAGCACCCGCGCCCGGGCTGCGAATCCGTACCACGCGCCGCTGGGCGAGCGATACTGGTCCGGGTAATCGGCGCCGGCAGCGGACTGGTACTCATCGAGCAGTCGTTTCTGGTACAGCCGCAGCGTATTGACGACCTCGTTGTTCCAAAATACGTCGCAGCGGGGCCGACCCCGCTCGGCCATGATCGCCTGGGTGAGAGCGACCGACTTTGTCGATTCGACGTCGAATTTCGCCCGCACGGCGATGCCCGTTTGGCGAGTAAACTCCTCGAAGATCGGGCGCGAGAACTCCTCGTCGAGGGCCGTGTAAACAACGACTTCCTCGGCCGAGTGGGGGGCGCACCCCGTGAAGTTGGCCAGCGCGGCGGCAAGCACTACTAGGTTCGTTACTGGCCAGTGCGGCATCTTGCTGCCTCCGGTAAGGTAGGACCAAAGCATGTACCTGGTTCGCCCCCCTCCCCAGCCCGCTCGACCGAGGGAGAGGGGGCCGGAAGCTTGAGCTGGATTGCCGGTTCGATCGATCGGCGTCGTTCAACGCAGTTTTGGCCATCAGGGATGGCGAGACGCCGCTCTATCCCTGCGGTGGTGAACTGCACAGCCACCTACTGTTGACTCCTGCGCCGCTGATGAACCCGTTGTAGATTTGGCTATCGGCTAGCGGCCAGAAGGGGGCCTTTTCTCTCTGGGCGTCGGCCGCTAGCCGACAGCCGACAGCCAGGCAGGGTTCATTAGTCGCGCAGTTCTCAATAGAATAGCCCAATTATAACGATTCGCTGGCGCGCAACATGCCGAATCCCCGCGCCGACGTCGCCCGCCCCGGCGCTTGCGTACCGACGCCCACTGACAACTGACTCGGGACCACGGACAACGGACAATTATCCATTGACCTCCGCCCCCGACCCCTCGCCTCCGACCCCGGACGCCTCGTCATGAAGCTCGTCCTGCTGGGCACCACCGGCTACCACGCCAACGACCGTCGCCAGACGGCCTCGCTGCTGCTGCCGGAACTGGGGGTGGCGCTGGACGCCGGCACGGGAATCTATCGGGCGAGCGACTACCTCCAGACGGACTCGCTCGATATCTTCCTGTCGCACGCCCACCTCGACCACTCGATTGGGCTGACGTTCATGTTCGACCTGCGGTATCGCAGCCGTCTTAGCCGCGTGACGGCGTACGCCGAGGCGGCGAAGCTGGCCGCGATCCAGCAGCACCTGCTGGCGGAACTGCTGTTCCCGGTGCCGCCGCCGGTAGAGCTGAAGCCGCTGCCGCGCAAGATGACGCTGGCCGACGGCTCGCGGCTGACTCATTTCCCGTTAAAGCATCCGGGCGGGTCGCTGGGCTTCCGCATCGATTGGCCCGGTCGCTCGCTCGCGTACGTCACCGATACGACCGCCCACGCCGACGCCGACTACGTCGAAAAGATCGCCGGCGTCGACCTGCTCGTTCACGAGGCCTATTTTCACGACCACGAGGGCGAGCAGGCCGAGCTTACCGGCCACAGTTGCCTGGGGGCCGTCGTCGAGGTGGCTGCCAAGGCCGGCGTCGGCCGGCTGGTGTTGGTGCATATCAATCCGCTGCTGGATGACGACGAGGGCCTTGATCTGGGCGCGGCCCGCGACGTCTTCGCCGATACGATCGTGGGTGAAGACCGGATGGAGATTGATTTTTGATGAGCGGCCGGCGGCGATCGGTGAGCGATAAAGGAGGTCGCGGCGCTAAATTGGGACGGCTGGGGGGTTGACAGGGCGGCGCGGCATGTGTACATATGTCCACAAACGCCTCCCGCGACCCTTTCCCCTGCGCAGCCGATGATCTCCTCCCCGGCAGCGACGACTCGCGTCCACCTTGCCGACGGCCGCGCTCTGCACGGGGCCAACGTCCGCCGGCTGATGGTCCGACTGAACATGACGCTGGCCGACGTGGTCGCCGCCACGGGGCTCGACGAGCGTACGGTCCGCAGCATCCTTCGAGGCACGACCCGCCCGCACGCCCGCACGCTGCACAAGCTGGCTGAGGGATTGGGGGTGGACGCCGACGAGCTGTTTCGCGATCCGCGCGAAGGCGCCGCGGCGTTCGACCGCCGGTCGAATCCGGCCGTCGCCCAGGCGATCGACGCCCATCCGCAGCTCTTTGCGAGGTGGACGCGGGCCGAATTCGAGGAGCTCTACAGCCGGGTCGCCGTCGGCGGCGAGCTTACGGAAGAAGGCGCCCTGGCGGCGGCCGCTGCGATGAACCGCCGCCGCGAACTGCTCCGACAAGTCGCTGTGATCCTCGAAACGCAAGAGCGCGAACACCTGCAGGAGTTCATCGCGATGCTGTACCGGAGGGTTACGACGGTCGAAGAGTGATGGCGGTGATCGGCGGCTGGCGGCGCGGCTGCTAGGCGCGTATCGATCACTGATCATCGATCACCGATCACCGATCACTGATCATCAGTCGCTACCGGCCGACCGCACCTCGAAGGGCTGGTATTCTGCCAGCTTGTGGTCGCACCAGTCGAGCGTTGCGCGGAGGGGGGCCAGCAGCGGGGCCCACGGCGTTTCGGTCCCGTTGACGGTAATCGTCGGTCCGCTCGCAGCCAGCAGATCCTGGATGTGCACGATCGTCTGCGTGCGGATGGCTTCAATTTCTTCGATGTTCATGAGCTGGAGTTGTTGGGAGACGTGGGGGGTGGTTGTCAGTGGTCCGTTGTCAGTTGACTGTTGTCAATTGCCAGTTGTCAGTTGTCAGTTATCAGTTGCGAGGCTTCAACAACTGACGACTGACCACTGACCTGACAAATAGGCGGGTCGCGCCGCTGGCGGCGCGACCCGCCCTTTATGCGCCTCAGCCCGTGCACTTCACCACGTAGCGAGGGTTGATCACGGCCGCTGCGCCGCGTTCGCTCGCCTTGAAGCGCAGCACCACGTCGTTGTTGAATTCCGCCTCGCTCCCCAGCGGGGCCTGCGTCACGGTGATCGGCCAGTTTTCCATGTAGGCGAAGGCCTTGCGGAAATCGCCGATGAACCACCACTTTTTGGCGTCGTCGGCAGCGACCCCCGCGGCGATAACCCGCCGATACGCCAGCCGACTCTCGAACACCCGGTAGTTGCCCAGCGGGTTGGCCGCCGTGGTCGCCGTGGCGGCCCCGCCGCTGGCGTAGGTGATCTCCGCCGCGTTGAAGACCCGATGGGCCGCGTGGCGGTAGGCAGGCATCACCAGCACGGTCGTGCCCCGCAGCAGCACCGGCTCGCCAGTGGCGGGGTCGAGCATGTCGGCGAACAACTGCTCGGCGGCGTCGACGTCGGTCCAGTCGACCAGCTCATTGCTTGCCAGCTCGTTTTTCCAGGGGGTGGCCGTCGCGTTGTAGGTGTCGTAGGAAGCCCCGTCGAGCTTGTAATTGTTCGTGACGCCGACCACCAGATCGAGCAGCCGCTTTTCCTTGTTGAGGCCCAGGATCTCGCCCACCTCCGCCGCGCGGCTCAGCACCAGATGCGTGCGATCGAAGAAGATGGCCTCCCTGGTCACCGGCACGATAAATCCCCGCTTGGCCGTCGAGGGCGTCTCGATGTACGTCTCGCCGAAGCCGAGGTGCGGGTAGGGCATGCCGGGCTCGACCACGTCGGAGTCGTCGGCGACGCGGGTCGCGCCGGGGATCTTTTCGCCGTCCAGCCGCGTGGGGATCGTCTGCACCAGCCGCGAGGCGACGAACGTCTCCTGCGAATAGGCGTCGAGAATCTTCGCGTAAATCACCTGTCCGGCCACGTTGAGAAAGGCCGTCACGTCGACCCCTTCGGTCGACTCCATCACGCTCAGGCCGCCGCTGCAGCGGGGATCGAGCGTCGCCACCCAGGCTGGACCGTCCGGGACGAGCGCCTCGGCCAGGTCGCGCAAGCTGAAATCTTCCGGCGCCAGGTCGCGATTCTCGAGCGCCTCGGACAAGTGCCGCACGGTAGGTTCGGCCCCGTCGAGATCGTACCGCCGCTTAAGTTCTCGATAATTGAGAGACACATTCAGTGCTCCATGGTGAGGGTATTGGCTGAATGGACTTGCAGGCGTGCTGA
>JADLBW010000182.1 GCA_020847515.1 Pirellulales bacterium
ATCGACGATGTAAAATTCCTGGCCCAGGGCACGCTCTATCCCGATGTGATCGAAAGCGGCGCTGCCCCCGACGGGCCGGCTGCCACGATCAAACTGCATCACAACGTCGGCGGGCTGCCGGCGGAGCTAGGCTTCGAGCTGGTCGAGCCCCTCCGCGACCTGTTCAAGGATGAAGTGCGGCGGCTGGGCGTGGAGCTGGGCCTCCCCGAAGACCTTGTCTGGCGGCATCCTTTCCCCGGCCCCGGCTTGGCCGTGCGCTGCCTGGGCGAAGTGACGCGGCCGCGGCTCGATGTGCTGCGCGAAGCCGACGCGATCATGATCGAAGAGATCAAAGCCGCGGGGCTGTACCGCCAAACTTCGCAGGCCTTCGCCGTGCTCTTGCCGGTGCAAAGCGTCGGCGTGATGGGGGACGCCCGGACTTATGAAAACGCCGTCGCCCTGCGGTGCGTGAACACCGACGACTTCATGACCGCCGACTGGACCCACCTGCCGTACGACGTGCTGGCCCGCATCAGCACCCGCGTCATCAACGAAGTGAAGGGGGTCAACCGCGTCTGCTACGACATCAGCAGCAAACCCCCGGCCACGATCGAGTGGGAATGAACTTTCGGCATGGGATGCGTTTCGCCAACTCCGTTGGCTCCGTTTCCTTCTGTTCAATTTGGTATCAATGCCTGGAATAGGGTTGTAAGGCGATTCTTGGCACATATTGAAGATTGCCTTGCTGAAGAGAACGTCGATTATGCTGCTGATTATTTTGGTCACAATATTATGTTTAATTGCTTACATAAACGACTGCCAGATTTTATTCTGTTAATGGATGATAACTCACCGTTGTGGGCGCGCTTTCGCTGATGTGGAGGCGATTCTTGCGCCTCCACAAAGAAGTTTTTTCCCGTGTAAGAATGGTGATTTCCAGACGCCGATCGTTGGGGTCTTCCGAGAACGCGGCGTGCATGACTTCGCTTCGGGGAATCGTTCTCCTAATCGCGCACGAGTTTCATGGAGCGAATTCACCTGAGCTGGGGACAGACAATGTTAGCGCCGAACAACCAGACTCGAGTTTCATGTTCCGCTAATGCTGCTGCAAGGCAAACAAGAGTACATTCGCCCCGATGCGGGCGGCGTCTGGCGGGATATAGCCCTTGCATTCCATCGAGGCCCCCTTTTCCAAGGCGCAGCTAATATCATAAGGGGACAGGATCACGGCGTAGCGGCCGTCGATTTCCAGTCCTTCGAGAAGGGGCGTCGTCTTCACCAGCCGGGCGGCCAGCGGGTCGTCCCCCACACGCAGTTGCGGATCGCGGAGCGTCACGCTCGGCAGGCTGAAGCCGTGATACTCGTCGCTGAACAGCGGGTGGCTCGGCGGAATGCGACTGAAAGGGGCGTCGGGATAAATCGTCTTCAGCTCTTCGCGGAGCGAGCTGGCGAATTCCTTGTTCCCGCAGATCGAGTCGGCGAACAGAAAGCCGCCGCGGTCGAGATAATCCTTAATCGCCTTTCGCTCGGCCGGCGAGAAGCGAAACGCCCGGCGGCCGTGCAAGAACAGGATCGGATAGTCGTATAACTTCGGATCGGTCGGGGCGATGAGCCGCTTGTCGTAATCGACCCGCATCTGAAGCTGGCGTTCCATGATCGTCAGCAAGTTGTTGAGCGCCGCCGGGGCGTCGTCCGAGCCGCCGCCGTGCGTCAGCTTCGGTACGACCAGCGCTCCGCGCGTGTGACGGCCGCCTGCCCGGCTGATCGCAAGCTGCGGCCGGTCGAGCTTCTCTTTCAACTCGCGGCTGGTGGCATAGGCGAGCACATTGCCGCCGATTCGCATGACCTGTTCGATCTCGTCCCTCACCTTGGCCGGATACGCGCTGTCGCGATACGGATGCCCCAGTTCCCAGTAGCAGGAGAGGCTTCGCGGACAATAGACGACGCTCGTGCGGCAGCAGGCATCGAGCCCCCACAGCCAGAACTCGGAATCCTGTGGCAGGTGCTGCGGTTCGACTTTTTCCTGGGCATACCACACGGCGTGATCGGGGGGCAGCTTGCGCAATTCGCTATCGGGAAACAGCTCGCGCATCAGCGCCCGGAAACTGCGGTCGAACGCCGCGCCGTTGCAGCCGTTGCCGTCGCACGCCTCGGCGAACAGGAAGCCGCCGTTTTCGAGGTATTCTTTGAGCACGCGGCGCTGATCGGCGTTGAAGTCGAGCGCCTCCGAGCCGCTGAGAAAGAGGACGGGCGCTTCCAGCAGGTCGGCCGCGGCGAGCTGAATCGTGTCCTTGGGGCCGCGGCGGGTATAGTCGATCGTCTGCCACGAGAGGTCGCGCCGCCATTGCCGCTCGACCCGCATGACCAGGTTCTGCACCGCGCGGCGATGATGGTCCCAATCGGCTGCGCCCGGACCACGGAGAGTCCCGTGCTGCAGCTTGCCAATGACGACCGGCCGGCGGCCTTTGGAAAGGAACAACAGCGCGAAGGCGGTGCCGATCTCCGCGTTCCCCTCGACCGGGCCGACGCCGACCCAGGCGTGCGTCAGCGGATCCTGCGATTGCAACAGCACCTCGCACCCCTCGCGATACCAGTCGTGCTGCTGAGGTTCGTCCAGGCGGCCGCGGCCCGGCTGCCGGATGGTCGTGAAGAATCGCTGCCCCGACATGCGGCCGACGCGCTCCAGGGCGTAGAGATAGTAGAGCCACCAGTTGCCGATCGGCTGGTTGGGGTTTCGCTCGACCGAAAAATGATTGCCTAGCCACTGGATCGCGTTGTCGAGCTCGTTGCCTTCGGGCTCCGCGCCGCAGCACAGGACTTTGTCATCGACGACCCGCGCACCGGCGGCTTGCAGGCGGTCGCGAGCCATGATGAGCGAGGCGATCGCCGCGCAGGTCATGCTGCCGGTCTCTTGCTGGCCGGGGCCATAGCCGAACCCGCCGGCCGGATGTTGCATGCCGGCCTGTTTCCAGTAATTGAGCGCGAGCTGCCAGGTTTGGTCGGGGATTTTTACGCCGGCCCGTTCGGCCTCGTGCAGTGCCAGGACGGCGAACTGCGTATTGCTGTTGTCCGCCGAGCCGCCTCCTGGTCCTTTGTACGTCCAGCCCCCTTTATCGCGATCGTCGCCGCGCATCTGGCGGGCGGCGAGCGAGAGGGCCAACTTTTTGATCGTCAGGGCGTAGCGCCGCGCGTCGGCCTGGGCGAAGACCATGATCATCAGCGACGAGGCATACGTCCGTTCGGGGTCGGGCTGCCGTTCGAGCCAGGCCAGGGCCTTGCGGACGCTCGGGCTGTCGGCGGTGCGGCCGCTGTTCATCAGGGCCAGGGTAACTAGCGCCGTCACGCCGCCCGGTTCGGCGTCCGTATCGCCCCAGCGCCCTTCGGGCCGCTGAAATTTTTCGAGATATGCCACGCCGCGGCTGATCGCGGTGTTGACCTGTTCGGCAGTGATCTCGTCCCGGGCCGCGGCTGGCGAGATCAACAAACAGGCGGCGGCCCACACCGCGGTCAGGCAAAACACGATTTGGCGATTCATAACGCATCCTCCCTGGCGATTCGGCGCACGCGATCCCCTTCCTCTACGTTAGAGCGCGAAGGGGTGCCAGAGAAGGTCCGCTCAGAACAGTTCTTCGACGGCCTCGCCCCCTTCGACGAGCTTGATCGGCTGGTCCTGGTCGGTGAAATACTCTTCGTGCGGATCCATGCCCAGAACGCGGCAGAACGTGCAGAACAGGTCGGGGACGCTGATCGGGCGGTCGATGACGTGGATATTGTCTTTGTCCGTGGCCCCGATCACCTGCCCCATTTTTACGCCCCCGCCGGAGAGGCCCACCAGCCAGCCTTCGCTGTAATGGTTGCGGCCGCCGGCGTTGTCTTCGTACTTCGGCGTACGGCAGAATTCGCCCATCCAGACGACCAGCGTATTGTCCAAAAGGCCGCGGTTGGCCAGATCGGTCAAGAGCGTGGCGTAGCCGCTGTCGGTCTCGCCGGCGAGGATGGGATTTTCCTTGAAGCCCCGCTTGTGCGTATCCCAGCCTTGGTCGTTGAGCGTGCCGCCGTTGATCACTTCGACGAAGCTGACGCCCGTCTCGACCAGCCGGCGGGCGAGCAGACACGCCTGGCCGAACGTATTGCGGCCGTAAGCGTCGCGCAGCTTGGCCGGCTCTTGGTCGAGGTTGAAAGCGTCCAAGAGCGGGCTGAGAACGAAGCGGCTGGTGCGGTCGTAGATTTCGCGCTGCTCGGTGGCCGCTTTGACGCTGCCGCGGGCGGCGAATTGCTGATCGAGCTGCGCAGCCAAGGCCAGGCGGCGCTTCAGCACGTCCGGCGAGACCGCCGGATGCACGTCGGCCGGCAGCGTGCCGGGCTCGTCGATCTTGAACGATTCGTAGCGCGGGCCGAGGACGCCGCTGTTGACGTCGCGCGTTTTGATCCGCGGCTTGCCGATACGGACGAACGCCGGCAGATCGAAACCGGGGTTCCAGCGGTCGCGGGCAACGACCGACCCCCAGGTGGGATAGGCGATCGTCGGCTTGATCGGATAGCCGGTACGAACGAGCTTGATCGCCCGGAAGTGGTCCTTCTCATTAGAGACCATCGAGCGGAGAAGGGCGATCTTGTCGAACACTTTGGCCGTGTGCGGCCAATGCTCGCCGATATCGATCCCCGGCACATTGGTATGGATGGACTGCGTCGGCCCTTGATACTCGGAGCCCGGCTTGGGATTGAACGTGTCGTACTGCGACGGCCCGCCGTCCATCCACAGGAGGATCATCCGCCGGCCGCCCTTTTGCAGTTCCTTGGAGCGGGCCAGGAGCATGTCGCGCCACGAGAGCGTGACCGCGCCGGCCGCGGAACCGGCCAAGAGCGTTTTCAAAAAACCCCGGCGGCTGGCGACGCCCTGGCCGGTGGTGGTGGCGGAGATGAAGGAGCGGAGCATGGGAGATTAATCCTATTTCCTGCCATTTAGGCCCCAAGGGCAATTCGACAATGGCCCCGGCCGTGAATTCAGGGAATCGAGTTGGTTGCAAGGTTTGGGTTGATGGCGGTAGCTCGATGGGTTGGAGCGGCGAGTTCTGCCGCCGTCAATCGCTGGGGAGGAAGGCGAACTGACTTTCGCCCGCCCTCCGCTTGCCGCAGGCGTAAATCAGCGAGCATCGCATCGATGTCTCCGTGGAAACGCTCGGAAAACGCCGCGCGCGTCGCGCGGATTTCAGCGAGGACGGGATCAAGTTTCATGGGGGCACCGCATGGAGTTCTTCGGGAGTGCAAATTACGGGCATCCGGTAGCCGAACGCTCGGCAAGCCTCTTCAATTCTCGGGCGAAGCGTCGCATTGGCAATGTGCGTGCAATTCCAGGTTAGTAAGTAATCCATGCCATTTACAACGGCCAGCGCGATATGGACGGCGTCGGATTCGGCACGCACCGGCAACGATAGCTGGCGTATCAGTAATTTGGACAATGCGTTGGCGTCGTCGCCAAACTCCAGCAGCGTGATTCCTTCGAGAGCCTCCAACCGGCGAGTGGCCGCCGTTGAATCACCGGCGCTCGCTTCGTCGATAACCAGTTGAGAGACGAACAATTCAAAGTCCTGCCGCCGACTGTCCCACCATTCGCGCGTGATTTGCTGCCGAGCTGCCATCACGAGCTCGGGACTACGCCACGCCGTCAAGTAGCTCGGAATCGTCGTCTCCAGATAAACGGACGGCATCAGACCGCATTCTCCGCTACCCGTGCAGTGTCAGCTTGAACGTCGGCGGCGCGCGTAGAGAGCATGACCGCGCCGGCCGCGGCGCCAGCCAAGAGCGTTTTCAAAAAACCCCGGCGGCTGGCGACGCCCTGTCCGGTGGTGGTGGCGGAGATGAAGGAGCGGAGCATGGAGAAAGTTCCTCAGGTCTATGGCTGCGACCAATCCTCGACGATCAATCCCGGCACGACCATGAAATCTCGGACATTTCGGGTAACGACGATCGCATTATGCTCCAGGGCAATGGCGGCGATGCGGAGGTCATTGGCACGGACATTGAGCCGGGCTTTCAGCAGGCCGTGAAATCTGGCGATGGCAGCCTCGGTGTAGCGCAGAATTCGAATTCCTGAGAGGGCGGAAACCGTATCAGCTAATTCATCGTAGCCTAGTGCAAGCTGCCGGGGATTTTTTGCCTTGCGAATCATCGAATACCAGCCGCTGAGCGCCTCTTCAACGACAATGACCGCGACGGAAATTTCCGTGGCGGAGTGGCTTGCGATGCGCGCCGATAGGCCCGGATGTCCGTTCTCCAATAGCGACAGCGTATCGGAGTCAAGCACGAACAGGCTCATGGCCGTTCGTCGTATTCAACGCCCGCTTCGACGTCGCACTGCCGTCGATAGGCCTCGACTTCCGCCCGCCACTCATCGAACGACGGATTGTCCTTCAAGCGACCAGCGATCTTCAGCCACGGGTTTTCCGCCTTTGTTTCGACTTCGACCATGACGACGTCTTTCCCTTCCTCAATCTGTTTGTTGAGTTCGTCGCGGACCTTCGATACTGCTTCCTCTTTCGTCGTTCCATCGGCAACCGCTGAGAAGGGTGGAAGGCTTTGGGCGCGAAAATGGTCGGAGCCGACGCTTTCAACAACGACTGGAATTTGCACGATTCGCTCCTTCCGTTCACAGGCGGACTCTTACCATTCTATCTCCGCGCCAGAAACTCCGCCGAGTTGAGCATTGCCCACAGCAAATCCTCGAATCCCGTGCCGCGGTCGCCGGCTGATTTTACATGGTTCAGGGCCAGCGAGATTTCCTGCGACGTCGGTTGGCGGGCCAGCACTCTTACA
>JADLBW010000183.1 GCA_020847515.1 Pirellulales bacterium
CCTCCCGTCCGTCTTTGCGATGGCGGCGACGCGGCCGACGGCGGCGGGTGCGCTTCTCTTCGCCGGCGAGTTGGTCGTCGCCCTCGTCCGCGGCGGCTTCTTCCTGCGAGAGATCATCGTCGTCGAGGGGCTGCTGCCAGGGCTCGTCCGAGTCTGCCGGACCGGCGGAGGCGGCATCCGGCTCGTCGGCGCTCGATGCATCGGCGCGGTCGCGACCGCGGCCGCGTCGGCGGCGTCGGCGGCGCTTGGGTCGGTTCTGCTCGTCCGACAGGTCTTCGTCCGCGGCTTCATCGGACGGGGGCCGAGTCGGCTCGGCGCTGGGAACCCGCACTGGCGAGGGGTCGCCGCCGACTTCCTCGAAGTCGCGCCAATCCGGTCCGCGGCGGGCCTCGGCGGGGGGGCGGGACTGGGGCTGCTGCACGGGCGGCAGGGCGCTGAACGAGCCGGCCTCGAACAAGGCCTCAAAAGCGCTGCGGGCTGCCTCGCCGGAAAGTCCTGGCCGCTGGAGCTCGCGGCGATCGAGGGTTTCGTCGTCGTCGTCGTCGAAATCGTCGCCTTCGGAAAAATCAACGTCGGCGATCTCTTCCTCGATGATCTCCTCGAACATCGACTCGATCGGCTCGATGCCGGCGAAGGTCGATTCGAGGCTGGCGGCGGAGCGGCTGACGGGCGCCTCGCGCGGCGGCTGTGGAGGGCTCGGCGCCGCGGCGGGGGCGGGGGGCTCTGGTTCAGGCGGCAGCTCGATGCCTAGCTCGCCGGCCAGGGCGTTCCAGTCGCCACCCTTGGCCCTGGCAGGGGGCGCGGACACGGCCGGGGGCTGGAAGCTGGTTTCGATGGCGGATCGTTTCCGCTCGAGAGCATCCGGCGCCGGTTCGGCGCCAAGCTGCTTGATCAGGTCGTCCCAACTCGAAGAAGAATTCTCGGCCATGTTGCTAGGAAAGGACAAAGCCGCCGCAAGGCCTGCCGACGGGGCAGACCAATTGGCGCAGGTAGTGCTTAGTTCGGCATACGTCAATATATGTCGCATGGCCGAGGCCGCCTAGGAGATCGAAAAAAGGCGGTGCGGCGCCGTTTGCTTAAGGAAGGGCGGGGCTGTTCGCGGGGGGGGCCGGAGGGCGTCTCGCGGAGCGAGATGACTACAAATACATCGAACGTTGAAGAAAAGCGCTTAGAATTCTTGAGGATCGCGGGCGGGTGCGGCGCGCTATGGGCGGGCCGTCCTTATTCGGGCATCAACGGGGAACGCTGGTATGGAGGAAGACCGCAAGCCGCCCCCGGCGCAGCCGATGGGCGCCATCGAAGACGTCGAGGTCCGGGGGCATATTATCGATAGTCTGATCTTGCCCAAAGTGCTCGACGGCATCACGGCGGCGGGCGGGACGTTTCGGATCACGGACGTGGCGATCGGGCACGATCGGGCGGACCCGAGCTATGCGCGCATCGAGGTGCAAGCTCGCGACGCGGCGGCGCTGGCGGCGATCATGGCGGCCATTGCCGACCATGGAGCCGTGCCGGTTCACGGCGGCGACGCGAGCCTGGCGGAGGCCGACATGGACGGGGCCTTTCCCGAGGGCTTTTACAGTACGACGAACCAGCGAACCGAGGTCCGTCGCGGGGGCCAGTGGCTGGCGGTGGACGATCAGGAGATGGACTGCGGCATCGTGGTCGACGCCGCCACGGGCGCGGCCCGCTGCCTGCCGATGACCGACGTGAAGCGGGGCATGCCGATCGTGACGGGTCACGTCGGAGTGCGGGTGTTTCCGCTGGAGCGGCAGGAGCAGGGGCATGCCTTTGCGTTCATGAACAGCGCGGTCTCGACCGAAAAGCCCAAAGGAGTCGTCATCCGCGAGATCGCGCGGCAGCTCCACGCCAACCGCCGAGGGCCGGGCAGGTCGCTGCTGGTCGGTGGACCGGCGATCGTTCACACCGGCAGCGGGCCGCTGATGTGCCAGCTTATCCGCGAGGGGTATCTGCATAAGCTGTTTGCCGGCAACGCGCTGGCGACGCACGATATCGAGCAGGCGCTGTTCGGCACGAGCCTGGGGGTCAACCTGCGGGAGGGGACGATCGTCGACGCCGGCCACGAGCACCATCTGCGGGCGATCAATCGCATTCGCCGCGCGGGGTCGATTCGCGCGGCGGTGGAATCGGGCGTGCTCGCCAGCGGCATCATGCACGACTGCGTGAAATACGGCGTCGAGTTCCACCTGTCGGGAAGCATCCGCGACGACGGGCCGCTGCCGGACGTGGTGACCGACGCCATCGAGTGCCAGCGGATCATGCGCCGCCAGATTCGGGACGTGACGTTCTGCCTGATGGTGGCGACGACGCTCCACTCGGTCGCGGTGGGGAATTTGCTGCCGGCGAACGTGAAGGTGGTGTGCGTCGACATCAATCCCTCGACGGTGATCAAGCTGAACGACCGCGGCAGCTTTCAGACGGTGGGATTGGTGACCGACGTGGAGCCGTTCTTGCGGGCGCTGGTCGCCGAGGTGACGAAGCTGGAATCTTGAAGCACGGCGCGTGGCCGGTTGCACGGGGCGCCGTAGGGGGCGCGAGCCGCAATGGCTCGGCTAGGCGGAATGGCTGCAGCGCCGCGCATTTTGATGTGTCCGCCGGACTACTACGGGGTGTACTACGTCATCAATCCGTGGATGGACGTGGCGCGGCAGGCGGACCACGCGGCGGCCGTGGATCAGTGGCGGCGGCTGTGTGAGGCGCTGACGGCGGCGGGGGCCGAGATCTCGCTCGTGGGGCCGGTCGAAGGCCTGCCCGACATGGTGTTCACGGCGAACGCCGGGCTGATTTACCGCAAGCGGGCTATCGTTTCGCGGTTTCGGCACTCGCAGCGGCAGGGGGAGGAAGAGCATTTCCGCCGCTGGCTGAGCGAGCACGGGTTTGAAACGATCGACGCGCCGGCGGGACATGCCTTCGAGGGCGCGGGGGATGCGCTGTTTTGCGGCGACACGCTGTACGCCGGCTATCGGCAGCGGAGCGACGCGATTGGGCACCAGCAGATCGGCGCACGGCTGGGGGTGCGGGTGCTGCCGCTGGAACTGGTGAGCGCGCACTATTACCACTTGGACACCTGCTTCTGTCCGCTGAGCGCCGACGCGGCGATCTGGTTTTCGCCCGCGTTCGATGAATACGGACAGCGGGTAATTCGGGCGAACATCCCGCGGCTCATCGACGTGGAGGAAGCCGAAGCGCAGTGCTTCGCCTGCAATGCCGCGGTCGTCGGCCGGACGGTGATTACCAACACAGGTTGCCCGCGGCTGCACGAACAACTGCGCGAAGCGGGATATGCGCCGGTTGAAACGCCGCTGAACGAGTTCGTCAAGGCGGGCGGCAGCGCTAAGTGCCTAACGCTGCGGCTCGACGGGGAGGAGGCGGCGGCTTGGCGCGAACAGGCGGGGGTAGGGGATTGAACAGGAGGAAACGGAGGGAACAGATACAATCGGCCGAGACCGGGGGATCAGGACATAAGTGTGGATTTTTGAGGAGTCCGTTTGTGATTGTATTCCTGGTTTTCTTGACTCGAAACCTGGCTACGCTTACTCATCCCTGCCCTCGTCGTCTCTGTTACCGCTGTTCCCTCCTGTTCAAGGCTTTCCTCAGTATGCACGCCCTGTGTGAAAAGGCCGCCCGTCTAACTGGCGAGGTGATTGGGGCGGCCGTTGAGGTGCATCGCGTCATGGGGCCGGGGCTTGTTGAATCGAGTTATGAATGGTGCTTGCTTAAAGAGTTGGAGTCGCGCGGGCTGCGGGCGAGCACTCAGCAGACGGTGGTCGTGTGCTATAAAGGCTTTCGCCGCGAAGAGCCGTTGCGGTACGATCTGCTCGTCGAGGGGTGCTTGCTGGTCGAGGCCAAGGGGGCGGAGCAGGTGCATCCGATTCACAAGGCGAAGTTACTCAGCTACATGAAACTGCTCGACGTGCCGTTGGGGTTGTTGATCAACTTTCATGTCGAGAAGCTGACCGACGGCGTGTCGCGGATGATGCTTCCGGGAGCGAATAGACAGGAAATGAGACAGGAGGCAACGGATGGAACGGAGATGAGTTGGGTATCTAGTGCTTGAATTGCATGATGCCGAGTCGGATGCGGGCAGTCGTGCGATTCTCGTGCATGCGTGGATGGGCTTTTCAGCAGGCCGAGAGATCACCGGTCATGCGCTAGTATAGCGATGTGATTTCCGGCTGGTATTTGTCTGAATCATTCTCTGTGTCGTCCGTTCCCTCCTATCAGAACCGAATTGAAAATGACGATTGAGTGCAACTGGCCTGTGGACCTGCGGCCGCTGGGGCGTTCGGGGGTGCTGGTGTCGACTGTCGCCTTCGGCGCCTGGCCGATTGCGGGGGTGACTACCGTGGACGTCAACGACGAGGACAGCATCGCTACGATCCGCGCGGCGCTGGACGCGGGCGTCAACTTCATTGATACGGCCTATTGCTACGGCCCGCGGGGCGAGAGCGAGACGCTGATTCGGCGGGCCCTCGCGGGACGCCGCCGCGAGGACGTGGTGATCGCCACGAAGGGGGGCATCCATTTCGGCGTCGACGGCAAGCAGCAGCAGGATGCGCGTCCAGAGACGCTCGGCCGCGAGTGCGACGAGAGCTTGCAGCGCTTGGGCGTTGAGCAGGCGGACCTGTATTACCTGCATGCGCCGGATCCGAATGTTCCGGTGGCGGAGTCGGCGGGGGCTATTGGGCGGCTGGTCGAAGCGGGCAAGGTGCGGCTGGCGGGGGCGTCGAACTGCTCGCTGCCGCAGCTTGAGCAGTTCCACCGCGAGTGCCCGCTGGCAGCGGTGCAATTGCCGTACAACATGTTGCAGCGGGATATTGAGCGCGAGACGATCCCCTGGTGCGTGGAGCGCGACATCGCGGTAACCGCCTACTGGCCGTTGATGAAGGGCTTGCTGGCCGGGCGCATGCAGGACGGGGCGGAGCTCGATGCGCGCGACTCGCGGCGCAACTATCCGATGTATCAGGGGGAGGAGTTCGAGAAGAATCGCGCGTTCGTCGAACAGTTGCGCGGCATCGCGGCCGGGGTCGGGCGAACGGTGGCGCAGGTGGTCGTGAACTGGACGATCCACCAGCGGGGCATCACTGCCGCGTTGTGCGGGGCGAAGCGGCCGTGGCAGATTGAAGAGACGGCCGGGGCGATGGGTTGGGAACTGAGTGACGGAGAGCTCGCCGCGGTCAGCGCGGCCATCGAGGCCCGCGGCCCGGCGGCTGCCAAGCGGCTGTTTAGCTAATCACGGCCTGCGGTTGTGGCTAAGTGTCTGGGCCTCTTCAGGGCCGGTGATTGCGAGCGAGGGTTTGCCTGGGTGCAAGTGAGATTTTTAAGAGTGGGACGCGGGTACATGGCGCTTCACCCCTCCCTAGCCCTCCCCATCGAGGCTCGTCCTTATACACATGCTAGCAGGAGGCTGTTGCGTATGATTGTTTTTTTGGAGTGATGGTCGTGCGTTGGGCAGA
>JADLBW010000184.1 GCA_020847515.1 Pirellulales bacterium
GGCCGGATTCCAGCAAGAGATTTGGCGCTTGCTTCTCGTCCATAGTCGACCTGGACGAATCGCAGCAGGTCTCGCCGCTGGAGAAACCCGACGCCCAGATTGCCATTCGAGAATTACTGCCCCCTGCGCCGTTAATGAACCGTGGTAAAATGGGCTATCGGCTAGCGGCTAACGGCCAGAATTAGGCCTTTTCCCTCTGGCAGCCGGCCGCTAGCCGATAGCCGACAGCACGGCCGGGCTCATTAGTCTCGCAGTTCTCAATAATGCCCCCAGTCATTGGCGCTCGGTACCAATTGCCTGTCTGCGGCCCGGCCAATCGCCAAAAAAAAGGGCCCGGTCAAGCTTCCCTGACCGGGCCCTTCCTCATTTAGAGCGTAACTCGAGTCGCGCGGGGCCTCGCGGCGGCGCGCCACGTGAACGTTACGCACTCTTGGTCGCCGGGGGCTCGCTGCTAAACAGCTTGGCGCGCCCCTCCACGATATCGTCTGTCACTACGTATCGGCTGCCGCGCGGCTGCTCCGGCAGTTCAAACATAATGTCCAGCATCACATTCTCGATGATCGAACGCAGACCCCGCGCGCCGGTCTCCCGCTCGGCGGCCCGGAGGGCAATCGCCTGCAGGGCCTTGTCGGTGAACTTCAGGTCCGCCTCCTCCATCGCGAACAGATGCTGGTACTGCTTCGTCAGCGCGTTCTTCGGCTCCTTCAGCACGCGGATGAGCGAATCAGCGTCCAGCGGACGCAGCGCGCTAATCACCGGCAGCCGGCCGACCAACTCCGGAATCATGCCGAACTCGATCAAATCGTCGCTCGTCACCTGCGCCAGGCAGTCCCCCAGGCTGAGGTCCGACGCGCAGTCGCCCGCCGAACCGAACCCGATCGATCGCTTGCCCAGCCGCTTGCTGATGATGTCCTGCACGCCGTCGAACGTTCCGCCGCAGATAAACAGAATGTTCGTGGTGTCAATCTGGATGTACTGCTGCTCGGGATGCTTCCGGCCGCCCTGCGGCGGCACGTTGGCCGTCGTCCCTTCGAGCATCTTGAGCAGGGCCTGCTGCACGCCCTCGCCCGACACGTCCCGCGTGATCGACACGTTGTTGCTCGTCTTGCCGATCTTGTCGATCTCGTCGATGTACAGCACGCCGCGCTGGGCCGCATCAATGTCAAAATCAGCGGCGTGCAGTAGTTTCAGCAGCAAATTCTCCACGTCCTCGCCGACATAGCCCGCTTCCGTCAGAGTTGTCGCATCGCCGATGGCAAATGGCACGTTAAGGCTGCGGGCCAGCGTCTTGGCCAACAGCGTCTTGCCGCAACCCGTTGGGCCGACGAGCAGGATATTGGACTTGTCGATTTCGACTTCCGCTTCCTCCTCGGCGGCCATCAGCCGCTTGTAGTGGCTGTGCACCGCGACGGCCAGCACGCGCTTCGCCGCGTCCTGCCCGATCACGTATTGATCGAGCTCGGCCACGATCTCCCGCGGGCTGGGGATCTTGGTGAACAACTGCTTCGAGCTGCCGCGACGCTTGCGTTCCTGATCGAGGATCGACTGGCACAGCTCGATGCATTCGCCGCAGATGTACACGTCTCCCGGCCCTTCGACCAACGGGCCGACGTCGCGATAGCTCTTGCGGCAGAACGAACAGAAGGCGTTCTTTTTCGAGGCGCCCGTCCGCCGTCCGCCGGTCAAGTCCCTGCTAGAGGGCATGCAAGTCTCCTTCTCTCCAGTGTGCGCCGCGCGAGGGGCATCGCCGACCCTCGCACAGAAGCGATTCGTCCGAAGTTGTCGCTCGATCGCTAGACCTGCTGGAGCGCACCGCAGCTTGACCAGATCCGTGCAGAAAAGTTCTGTGGGGACCTCGGCAGCCTTCCGCTCCGTCAGACCGTGCCTCGCGCGTCGTCCTTGGCCGCACTGGCTCGAGCCCTACACGCCGTTTGTTACGCAGCCCCGGCGGGAGTCGTTCATCGACCGCCCGCAAGGCTGGCATTCAACCGAACTTCCGCTGCTGAATAACCCGAGCAGCCCCTGCCACTCGTGCCGTAGCCCTTACGGGCCTAACCCGCGCCGCTGTTATCCTTTAACTCCGCTTTCAGCTCGGTTGCTAGCTTCGATTTTATTGTTCGGAATTCCTCGTCGCTCAGCCCACCCCGGTCGTACAGATCGCGGAAGTTTGACAGCAGTCGATGCCGGTCAAGCTGGTCGTGTACGGCGCGACCCCGATACCTTCGCGCCACCGCGATCACGATCGCCGTCAGCGTGAAAATCGCCGCAAACAACCCCGCCGCCTGGATCAACCCCTCGTGTACGCCCGGCATGGTGACAACGCCGCTCTCGGCCGCCTCGCATTCGTACCGGCGCGCCCCATGCCCGGCCCCTCCCAGTATGGCGGCGCCGCTGGCATGAGTCCAGTTTTGCCGATCCCCAGCCGCGACAGCTCAATTTCCCCAACTCGAGTCGGGCGTGCCGGGCGTGCGGGAGTGCCATGTCCACGTCCGCGGGGCGTGCCATGTCCACGTCCGCGTGGACATGCCGCTTCGGCCCGACCGCGCCCAGGCGTGGGCGGCCCATTCAAGGGCCCATGCAAGCAGCGTCGATACTCGACAAGTGGTCTCTTGCGCGCCGCAGGCCCGCAGCCGACCCCCGCCCTACCCTGCCCCGCCTTCGACCCCGCGCCATGTTTAATCCCGCGAGCCGGGTCGTCTCGACTGCGGCGCCCCTACACGCCCTGGCCCTCGCCCTTAGCCTCGCCGCGCTGGCCGCCCCCGCGGCCGCCGCGGTTGAACCCGTCTATTGGCGGCAGCGGATCTTCTTTATTCCCTATCAGCCCGCCGAACAAAGCCAGTTCGCCCCTGCAATCGACAAAGTCCAGCTCCTTGTCGCCCGCGAAGCGGCCGGCCAGTGGGCCGTCCTCCAGGAGGCGGAGCCTCAGGTCCGAGGATTCAGCTATCACGCCCCGGCCGACGGGCAGTATGATTTCGCCCTCCGCACGAGCGACCGCAAAGGAAACCTCTTCCCCGCGACGATCGCCGAGCCGCAGCTCCGCGTGATCGTCGACACCCTGCCCCCCTCAATCGAGCTAAACGCCTCCCTCGACGCGACTGGCCGCATCGTCCTTCGCTACGAGGCCCGCGACCTGCAGCTCCGCCCGGAGACGTTGCGACTGGAGGCCCAGGCCGACGGCGGCCCGTGGCAGCCGATCGCCAGCGGCCCGCCCGATGTCAGCCAGCCCGATCGGCTACTCGGCCAGGCGTCCTGGAAGCCGCCGACGGCGACGGGCCGGATCCAATACCGAGCCGTCGTCCTGGACCGTGCCGGCAACCAGGGCCTGGGAGTCGCCGATTCGTCGCTCGTCAGCCCGCTGCTGTCGAGCGCGGCCGGGCCGGTGCTGGGTCCAGCCGCCGGCGGATTGCCGTCGCCGCCGCCGGCCCTCGGTCCTGCCTTTCCGCCGATGACCGCCCGCCCAGCCACGAGCGACGCGGCCGCAACCACCAGCACGCCGAGCATCTTCCCGAACTCGCCAGGCCCGCCGGCGCAACCCGCGCTCGATTGGCCGACCAGCGCTCCATCAAGCGCCGCCGCCAGTACTCCGCCGGTCGCCAACCTGCTCGCGCCGCCCGTATCTACGCCGCCGCCGGTTCAAAACCCCTACACCGCCAATCCGTTCAGCCCCCACCCATTCGCGCCACAGGCCGCCGCGTCCCCCAGCGCTTCGTCGACCGGTTCAACCGCTGCGGCGGCTTCTGCTCCGCCCGCAGTTGGTTCATCCGCGCTCGCCATAAATGCTCCCTGGTCGCCGCCCCGCACGCCAGCGCAGCTCGTCGGCGACTCCGCCGCCAGACCGCCGTCAGCAGCTAACTCGCCGTCCATGCCGGCGATTCCCTGGCCGGCTGCCGCCGCGCCGCAGCCTTCCCTCTCGCCGGCGCCCTCTTCCGCCTCATCAACGTCCGGCGCTGCCAGCCCGTTCGCTCCCCCGCCCCTCTTTGACGGCCCGCCCCCGCTCAGCGGGATTACGCCGCTGCCTTCGAATGGCGCCGCGCCTAACGCATCGATCGCCCGTAGCGGATGGTCTTCTACAACGCCGCCGCCGCAGCCTGGCATCGGGGATGCCATGCGCTGGGTCAACGCCCTCGCCTTCGACGTCGACTATGAACTGCAGACCGTCGGACCCTGGGGCGTCTCGAAGGTCGAACTGTGGGCCACCAGCGACAACGGCCAGACCTGGGTCAACATGGGGTCGGACCCCGACAATCGCGCGCCCATGCGCATCGCCGTTCCGGCCGCCGGGGTTTACGGCTTCCGCCTGGTGGTCACCGGCGCCGGCGGCGCCCCGCCGCAAACCCCCGCCGCGGGCGAGCCGCCCGAGCTTTCCATAGGCGTCGATCTCCAGGGGCCGCAGGCGGAACTGCGAACCGCCGAGCTTGGGCAAGGCAACCTGGCCGACCACCTGATCATTCGCTGGACCGCCAGTGACGAGCACCTCGACGAGCGCCCCGCGGCCCTGTTCTTCAGCACCGAACCCGAAGGCCCCTGGACGACGATCGCCACCGACCTGGAGAACAACGGCCAGTACGCCTGGCGGCTTCCTCAGCAGCTTCCCCAGCAACTGTTCCTGCGCCTGGAGGTCCGCGACCGCGCCGGCAACATCGCCGTCCAGCAAACCCCCGCCCCGGTCGCCCTCAACCTCCCGCAGCCCACTGGCCGCCTCCGCAGCGTCCGCCCGGTGAAAGAGCCGGAGGACCCCTCGCGCTTCCGCACCGCCAGCGGGCCCAGCAGGCTCCCTCTGATACAATGATCACATCGCGGTTCAGAGGAAACGCATGCCGCGCCAAGATCCGAGAACTAATCGCTGACCTGAAGGCTGCGGGCTTCACCGACCGTGGCGGTCGCGGCAGCCGCCGAAACTTTGTGCATCCTCGCGTGGAGCGTCCGATTACAATCGCTGGAAAACCTCCGCGACGACGCTAAACAATACCTCGAGAGGGCAGTCCAGCGCGCGATCGCGGAGTCCCAATCATGAAAGACAGCGCACGCTACGTCAAAGTCGTGGAGTGGTCCGAGGAGGACAACTGCTACGTCGGCAGCTCCCCAGGGCTATTCTAGGGCGGCTGTCACGGCGATGACGAGCAACAGGTGTTTGAAGAGCTGTGCCAGATCGTCGAAGAAACGATCGAACTCTACCGCCGAGACGGCCGCCCGCTGCCGCCGCCGACCTCCGGACGCGACCTGGCGAATCGACTGCAGGACGTGGCGTAACCTGTTTCATCGATGGCTCGACACGGCTGGCGCTTCTGCCCCCGCGACGGTATGTTGCGCAGCGTCTACGAGCAGCAAGTATCTGTCACTGAGAGAAGGGACGCCTAACCCGTCGCTGCAGTTCCCCCAGCTCAGCGAAACCATTGGCGATGCAATAGTCGCCTACAGCCCTAATACGCGCAGAGGCTAAATCTCCCGTAGGGGGCAGGTGACAACAGCCCAGCGTTTCAACGCTGGGTGCGCTACTTTAACTGCACGCCGCTTCTCGCTTGCTATTGTGCCAACGCTTACGCTAGGCTCATCCTCGCGCCGCACCACGCGCGTGAGCGCGAGCGATTCTGCGCCCAGATCGTAAAGCCACAATCGAGGCCGGCGTCCCAAGCCGCCGCCCCAGGGCCATGTTGCGCCGCCGCCCGAACTCGAAGGTCCCGCTCCATCGCGAATGAAGCCGCCCCGCAGGCCCCGAATTCTGTCGCGAGAAACAACCCCAAGACGCCGCCGCGCGCCTTCTAAGTCCTTGCCCGGCCGATCTTTCGAATTCTGTCGCCAAAAATGCACATCGCCCGCCGCAGTTGACAGAATGACAAAAGCCGCCGCCGACCCGCCTGTGGCCGCGTCGCTTCCAGACGCGGATGTAGGCGCCCAGCCGGTCCTTCGACCAGTCTGGCCCATCGCAAACCGCTCAGCGCCGGAACAGCCGCCGCCGAAATCCGTCAGTCACAAATTCAACTCCCACAACACATGGCCCGCGAAACGACGCGAAACACGGAAAGAATAGTTCCTGTGCGGCAAAGCTGGATTTGAAGTCGCCCCAACGGAACGCCATCGAAGCATGCGTCGATTCCTTTTGGCGTCCTTTCGCGTGTTTCGCGGGCCCCCACACAACCTGCCCACCCGCCATGGCCAAGAAGTCCGCCGCCGCCGTCACCGGATTCGATCTGCTCATCGACCCGTCGGCCGTCATGCCGCGGCCGGTCGTGGCGATCGTCGGCGACGGCGGCTTTCTGCAGCATGAGGTCTGCCGCGCGCTGGCAGCCGCCATCACCGGCGGCGACGCCGACTCGACGCCCGAGATCATTGATGGCGAAACGGCCCAGCTCCGCG
Source organism: Pirellulales bacterium (assembly GCA_020847515.1). Taxonomy (GTDB): domain Bacteria; phylum Planctomycetota; class Planctomycetia; order Pirellulales; family Lacipirellulaceae; genus Lacipirellula. The sequence continues at coordinate 6,355 of JADLBW010000184.1, forward strand.
ACATCCTCGACGCCCTCTGCGAGCTTTCCCTCTTCGGCAGCAGCCAGCGCGTAGTCGTGCTGGAAGCGGCCGATGACTTCATCAAGAACCACCGCGACCGCCTCGAAGACTACGTCGCCAGCCCCCAGGACGACGCCACGCTGATCCTCGAGGTATCAAGCTGGCCGGGCAACACCCGCCTCGCCAAGGCCGTTGCCGAAAGGGGACTCGCCGTCAAGTGCACGATGCCCGAGAAAGGCCCTGAGGTCGCCCAATACCACCGTCAGCTCAAAGACTGGCTCGTCGCCGTGGCCAAGCGCCAGTTCAGCGTCGAGCTAGCGCGCCCGGCCGTCGAACAGCTCGTCGAGCTGTTGCCCCCCGAGCCCGGCATCCTCTATCAGGAGGTCGCCCGGCTGGGCCTGTTGGCCGCCCCTGGCAAGCAGATCGACGCCGAGCTGGTCCGCGAAAACGTCGGCGGCTGGCGGACCCGCAAGACCTGGGACATTATCGACGCCGCCGCCGACGGCCGCGCCGCCGACGCCCTCCAGCAGCTCGACCGCCTGCTGGCTGCCGGCGAAGAACCCTATGCGCTCTTGCCGCAAATGGCCTCGACGGTCCGCAAGTTCGCCCTGGCCGTGCGGCTGTTCGACGAGGCCGAAGCTCGCGGCCAGCGCCCCTCGATTCGCCACTCCCTGGAGCGGGCCGGCATGCCGCCCTTCAAGCTCGCCGACGCCGAGCGCCAGCTCAAGCAAATCGGCCGCCCCCGCGGCCGCCAGCTCTACCAGTGGCTGCTAGCAGCCGACCTCGAACTGAAAGGCTACAACTCGACCAAAGACCGCGCCCGCCGCGTCCTCGAAACGCTGATCCTCAGGCTGTCGAGCGAAGCCTTCACCAAGTAACCGAGCCGCGCCGGCTACCGGCGCCCCGCACGAGCGGAAACAACCGCTTAACCGATCCTTTCTCTCACTGGGAAGTCCCTGGAGGGAGGCGTCGCCGACGCCGATCGCCGACGCACCGCACATGGTTGGCGCCCAGCCGCCGCTATCGAAGTCTCGCCCAAGCTCCCCCAGACGCCCTGCTTGGCAGCACCGATTCGCCCACTCGCCTGACGATCCAATGGCTTGAACTTGCCCCCGCGGCGGGCGTCGGTTACCATCCCCCGCCGCTTATCTGCCGCCGCTACCGCCGGCGGCCAGGCCTCGACGTTTCACTATGCGCATCTTCCACCGCCAACGGCCAACAGGACGATTGCTTGCGGCTGCGATATCGCTGGCGGCGATGTCCATCGGCTGCGCCGCCCCCTTGACCGGCGCACTGGTTCCGGCCGCGCGTGAGGCGCCCTCCGCGATCGAGCCGCATCTGGCAGCGAGCGATTCGGCCGTGCCGGCGCCCACCGAGGTCGCCCTCCGCAAGGCGCGGGCCGCGCCTGTCCCCAGCCAGGAGCAGGCCCTGGCCAGCGTTCTCGATCAGCTCGAAGAGATCCGCGCCATCGATCCGGAAGCCCAGCGCGAATTGATGGTCGAGCTCAAGCAGGTCAAGCCCGAAGATTATCCCCTGGTGGTCGACGCATTTCGCACGGCCCTTGCGTATCGTCAACAACTCGCCGCGCGGCAAACACAGGTCGCGGGCAGCGGGCCAAACCCCGACCCGGCCCGCGCCGCGCTGGAGTTGCGCGAAGCGGCCCCACAGGCTGCCGCCGCGGCGCCGCGCGTTCCGCCGCCCTCCCCCGCGAGAATGGCCCGGCCCGATCGTCCTATACGCGCGGGCGATCTCAACGCGTCAGCACCGCAGGTCGCCCGTCCCAGCCCCCACAGCCCCGTCCAGACAGCTTCCTACGAAGCCGGACCGCAACATCCCCAACCGTCCGCGGCAGCCAATGCGGCCCAGCAGGCTCAGCCGCCGGCCGAGGTCGCCCCGGCGGACCTTGCGCCCCCCGCCGTGGCTTTCGATGAGCCTCTGACCCCAGCGCTGCCGCTTGCCTCGTACACATCAAGCGCCCCCCTGCCCTCCGCGGACGACTGGCGCACGCAGCTCGATACGACCATCGCCGACCTGGAACGGACCGTCGCCGCCCGGCCGACTTCGGTGGCCGAGCTTCACGACCACATGCGACTGCGGACCCTGCAACTGCTCGCCGGCCAGGAAGAAGCGGCCTATCGTCCCATCCCCGGGGCTTCGCCGGCGCAGCAGGACTACTGGTCCAAGCAGCTTTTCGCGATGGGGGCGTACCTCGACGCCGGCCAGCTCGACGACAAGCAGCGGGCCGTCGCCGCCCTCGGTTCGCTCGACGAAGCGCGGGCCAAGCTCGCCGAGCTCGCCGCCCTGCAGATTCGCAACCTGGCCTTCGTCGAATCGGTCGACGGTTTTGGGGCCTACGTCCCCCGCAAAGAAGCCAGGTTCGCCCCTGGGCAAAAAGCGACGGTGTACGCCGAGATCGACAACTTCGCCAGCAACTCGGCCGAGGACGGCTACCACGCCTCGCTCGGCACGAGCTACCAGGTGCTCGATAAGACCGGCCGTCGCATCGACGGCAAACAATTCCCCGACGTCGAAGACGCCTGCCGCAACCGCCGCCGCGACTTCCACATGCAGTACCAGTTCGCGCTGCCGACGAAGATCTACCCGGGGCCGTACGATCTGGAGATTACGATCACCGACCACAACTCAGGTAAAATCGCGCAGGCGACTGTCCCGTTCGAGATCGCGGGGGAGCCATGACATTCGCTCAGCACGACCATGGAATCGCAAGGGCGATGGCAGCCCGGCGCTTCGCCCAGGGGTCTGTTTCCATCAAAGACGGCGCTAGGCGGCTGCAAGTAAGCCAGGGACGATGCCAAATCCCAGCTTCGCCACATCATTATCTATGGTTTGGCTATGCAGCTCACTCATCGCGCGCGCTGCTCAAATAGCCCGGGCGGTGCTCATGGCTTTGTCCCGGAGCAATAGTCAGCCACGGGCTATCGGGACGAAACATGCGGGCTACATAGAGCACTTGACCGACGTGATACGCGGCGTGCAGCAGCGAGCGGAGCAGCGCTTGCTCGACCGAGTGCGGCTCGCCCCGGATCGACACCGTCTTGTCCAGATCCCGCGGCTTCAGGAGGCTTGCGGAGGTAAACAGCGCCTGCCATCCTTCCTCCCAAGCTGCCATGAGCCGCTCGCGGCAATCGCCTTCGCAAATCATGAACTCCCCGTCCCGATCGCGGTCGGGCTTCTCCCCGTCGGTGGCAAGGAAGTCCGTCCACCGCGACCGCAGGTTCCCGGCCAGGTGCTTGACGATGATCGCCGCGGAGTTCACGTGCGGCGTCGGCCGGCGAAAGAAGTCCTCGTCGCCAAGCTGGCGCAATGCCTCCTCGGCGAGCGTCCGATGGCGACGAAACTCGTGCAGGGCGTCGTCGAGAAGCGTGGGCATCCGGCTACTCCACGGTCAATACAGAGCCAGCGCCGAGACTGCCGCCTGAAGACGGTGATTGACTTCGCGCTCTATCTCGCGCCGTAGCCGCCAACGCCCGAGCCGCGAGGCCGCCGCTAAACGGGCGGCGTATTCCGCTTCGATGGCCGCTCGAATCTCAGCCGCGGCGGCGTCGTAATAGCGCTCCTCGCCGTCGGCTACAAATTGTTGCAGCTCGGTCATGATGCTCTGCCGCTCGGATCAGCGGCCCGCGGGTTTCGCCGTTGATGACTCTATTGCTTCCGTTGCCGCGGCTGCACCTGAGGCAGATTTGGCTATCGGCTCTCGGGCATCGCTAGCGGCCGGAATCTGCATTATTCAGCCAGCCGCCCTCGGTTCTTTAGCCGCGCAGTTCTCAAATAGTATATCGCGCAGCGCGGAATGCTCAAAAACGGCCGCTTTCACGGAGCTCTCCGCCTTGCTCCGATCGCGCCAGTCACGGCGATCGTTGCTCGCGCTCAGTCCCGCAGTATGGCGTTGAAGGCGTCGCCGCCCCGCCGGGGCGACGCTACTGCGGCAACGCACGCCCCTTGGTTTCCGGTCCCAGCCAGATCAGCAGCAGGCCGAGGAGATATATCCCGGCGAGCGTCGCGCCCGCGCGAGGAAAGGCGTCGACTTCGATCCGCTCCGCGGGAACGCCGCGCGCAAACCAACTGGTCAGCACCGCGGTCTGCAACGCCCCGACCGCCGACAACACCCGGCCGAAGTTGTACGCGAATCCTTGGCTGGTCGCCCGGATGCTGGTCGGGAACAGTTCCGGCAGATAGAGCGGAAACCAACCGTAAAACGCCGCCGTCACCCCGCCGGCGACAAACACCGAAATGAGCAGTTTTGTCCCAAAAGCGTCGTTGGCCAGGTACATATAAACCAGCGAGAGGAACGAGCCGATGCACAGTAGCGCATACGTCGGCCGGCGCCCGATCGCGCCCCCGGCGAGCGCGGCCAGTATTGTGCCGATGATCGCCCCGACGGCAGTCGCGATCTGCGTATATTCCTTGGCGTGATAGGGGCCCTCGTCGGCCGGCAGCAGCGCCGCCAAGGCGATCGACCATTTCGGCGCCCATTGCAGCGCGCCCCACGTTCCAAGCAGCGGTATCCCTGCCAGGCAGGCCCCCAGCAGCAGCCGCCGCACATAGAGGCTTCGATCGCGCGGCGGAAGCTGGCCCGCAGCCACCGCCCGCGAGAGATATCGCGACACGGGGTACATATATCCGGCCAGCGCCAAGGCGAACGCCGCGGCCGTGGCGGCAATTCGCAGGGCGGCGAGCCAGCCGGGCCAGGGGCCCTCGATTCCGCCCACTAAGCGGAAGCGAACCGCGAAGCTGCCAAACGCAGGCGACCAGAGAACGATCAGCAGCGATGCGCCCGCAGCGCCGACAACAACTCCGAGCAGGTCCTGCGTGGCCCAATGCGAGGTCCCCTGCCGCTCGGCCGCAGCTTTCCATCGCTGCGACTCGGGCACAAACAGACGAATGAAGAACACCAACAGCGCCGGCAGGGCCCCGGCGATCATCAACAGCCGCCAGCCGTCTCCCCGCAACAGCGATTCGACGACGCTGGAAGGTAGGCCGATGGACTCCAGAAGGCGGCCCGCGGCTTGGAGAAAGTTTACCAGCGCGAGGCTCAAAACGCCGACGACCAGAAACCCAACATTGGCCGCGGCCCCGATGAGTCCCGCCAGGTAGGCGCGCGAGTTGTCGGGCCATAGCTCGGTGACCAGCGCCACGCCGAGCGACCACTCTCCCCCCATGCCGAGCGAAGCGATGAAGCGGAGCACGGCGATGTGCCAGGCCTCCGTCGCCAGTCCGCACAATCCAGTGAAGACGGCATAGGTCAGAATGCTCAGCGACATGGCCCGCACCCGCCCGACGCGATCTCCAAGCCATCCGAACAGTACGCCGCCGGTCGCCGCCCCAATTAGAAAGACGGACATGATCACCCCAAACCACTGGCCCTTCGCGGCGGGGTTGGCGATCAACTCTTCCCGCAGCAGCTCGTCGAGCGCGTTCGGCCCGACTAGCGGAAACATGCCGATCTCAAAGCCATCGAACATCCAACCCAACAGCGCCGCCAACAGGGCCATCCACTTGCCGCGATCCGCGCCCGCCGTTGGGATGCCGGTGCTCATGCCTGGGAAGCCTTTCTGCCTGTGCTGCCAGCGCCCCGCTCCTACGAGTCATATCCAAAGGGCGATGACCGACTTCAGGCGAAGATTCGTGAAAGGAGAATGGTGGAGAAGAATGGTTAACAAGCCGTCTGCCAAGCCGCTCTACATGTCGGACGCGTAGTGCCTGGCGGAGACTTGGCCCGCGAAACACGCGAAAAAGGACAAACGGCGAGTGATCGCGGCAGGTTAGTAGGACTATTGATTCCTGCGCTGCTAACGAACCCAATGTAAATTTGGCTATCGGCTAGCGGCTAGCGGCCAGAATTAGCCCTTTTTCCTCTTTCCTCTGGACGTCGGCCGCTTGCCGATAGCCGACAGCCAGGCAGGGTTCAGAAGTCTCACAGTTCTCAACAAATATTGCTTAACCTTTCGCGTGTCTTGCCAGCCATGAACAGTGCCAATCGGCCCCCCTTCGGAATCGGCAGGCCGTCCGCCAGCGTCTGCTAGCCGCGCAGCAGCTTCCGCAACACCGTCTGCAGAATGCCGCCGTTGCGGTAGTAGTCTAGCTCGACGGGCGTGTCGATTCTGACCGTCGCCGGAAAAGTGAGGTTCGTGCACAGCGGCTCGCAATCCGCCGCCTTTGCCGGCCCATCGGCGGCAGCCGCCAGTTCGCGGCGAGCCACGACGTTGAGCACCTGCCGCGGTTTGAGGTTATCTCCGAGATCGGGGAAGTCGAAGAATTCTTCCCCCGTCAGCCCGAGCGTTTGCCAGGTGACGCCGGCCGGCAATTCCAGCGGCAACACGCCCATGCCCACGAGATTGCTGCGATGGATCCGCTCGAAACTCGTGGCGATGACCGCCCGAATGCCCAGGAGGAACGTCCCCTTAGCGGCCCAGTCGCGGCTGGACCCGGTGCCATACTCAGCGCCGGCCAGCACCACCAGCGGCACGCCTTCGGCCTTGTACTTCATGGCGGCGTCGTAGATCGACATTACCTCGCCGTCGCGCAGATAGCGGGTCACGCCCCCTTCGGTGCCGGGAGCGAGAAAGTTACGAATGCGGATGTTCGCGAACGTGCCGCGGGTCATCACGCGATCGTTGCCGCGGCGGGCGCCGTAGCTGTTGAAGTCCAGCGGCTCGACTCCGTTTGCAATGAGGTACTTACCGGCCGGGCTGTTCTTGGCGATCGACCCGGCCGGCGAGATGTGATCGGTGGTCACGGAATCGCCCAAGGCCGCCAGGCAGCGGGCGCCCTGGATCGGCTGGATCGGCCCCGGCTCGCGCGTGAGTTCGAACAGAAACGGCGGTTCCTGAATGTACGTGCTCGACTGGTCCCACTGGTACAGCTCGCCTTTGGCCACCGGCAAGGCGTTCCATTTTTCGTTCTTCTTCCAGACGTTGTCATACTGCTTCTGGAACATCTCCGGCAGCACGTTCTCCTCGATCACCGCTTGGACTTCAGCATGCGTCGGCCAGACGTCCCGCAGGTAGACCGGCTCGCCCGCGGAGCCCTTGCCGAGCGGTTCGTGAAACAGGTCGACGTCGGTCGTGCCCGCCAAGGCATAGGCGACCACGAGCGGCGGGCTGGCGAGGTAGTTGGCCTTCACGTGGGGATTGATGCGGCCCTCAAAATTCCGATTGCCCGACAGGACGCCCGCCACGACCAGGTCGTTCGACTGCACGGCCCCGGCAATCGCCTCAGGCAAGGGGCCGCTGTTGCCGATGCAGGTTGTGCAGCCATAGCCGACGGTGTTGAAGCCCAGCTTATCGAGGTACGGCTGCAAGCCGGACTTCTCGAAGTAGTCGGTCACCACGCGGCTGCCGGGGGCCAGGCTCGTCTTCACGTGCGGCGGAACGGTGAGCCCGCGCTCAGCGGCCTTCTTAGCCAGCAGCCCCGCGGCGATCATTACCGACGGGTTGCTCGTATTGGTACAGCTTGTGATGGCGGCGATGACTACGTCGCCGTGTTTCACCGGGAACTGCTTGCCGCTCTGCTGGACTGCAATTCCGGCGAACCCTGGGTCGGGCGACGCGGCGCCATTGGGCGGCTGCTTCTTGTAGATCTCCTTCACGTCGCGGCGCCATGTAGCCTTCATCGCCGCCAGCGGAATGCGGTCCTGGGGACGCTTCGGACCGGCGAGGCTCGGCTCGACAGTCGACAGATCGAGCTCGACCACCGACGAAAACGTCGGCGCCGGCGCAGCGTCCGTGCGGAAAAGCCCTTGCTCCTTCGTATAGCGCTCGACCAGTTCCACTTCCTGAGCCGTGCGGCCCGTGCGGCGGAGAAAGGCTAGCGTTTCGGCGTCGACTGGGAAGAAGCCCATCGTGGCGCCATACTCGGGGGCCATGTTGCCGATGGTCGCCCGGTCGGCCAGCGACATCGTCGAGACGCCATCGCCGAAGAACTCGACGAACTTATTCACCACCCCCTGCTTGCGGAGCAGTTGCGTAACGGTAAGCACAAGGTCGGTCGCCGTGGCGCCGGCCGGCAGGGATCCGGTAAGCTTCATGCCGACGACCTCGGGCATGAGCATGTAGATCGGCTGGCCGAGCATCACCCCTTCGGCCTCGATGCCGCCGACGCCCCAACCGACGACGCCCAGGCCGTCGATCATGGTCGTGTGGCTATCGGTGCCGACGAGCGAATCTGGCAGAGCGACCTTCCCGGCGTGGTCGTCCCGCAGAAAGACGCACTTGGCGAGGTATTCGAGGTTCACCTGGTGGACGATGCCGGCGCCCGGCGGAACCACGCGGAAGTTGTTGAACGCCAGTTGCCCCCAGCGGAGGAATTCGTACCGCTCCCGGTTGCGGCTGAATTCCATCTCGATGTTCAGGTCGAGCGCCTGCTCGGTGCCGAAATAGTCGACCTGCACCGAGTGATCGATCACCAGATCGACCGGGACCAGCGGGTTGATCTTCTTCGGGTCCCCGCCAAGTCGATGCATGGCGGCCCGCATGGCCGCCAGGTCGACGACGCAAGGGACGCCCGTGAAGTCCTGCAGCACCACCCGGGCCGGTTTGAACGGGATTTCGACCCCTTCGTTGCCGGGGACGATCACGCCGCGGGTGGCGCCCCAGTTGGCCAGGTTCTTTACGTCCGCTTCGGTGACCACGTAACCGTCGCAATTTCGCAGGCAAGACTCCAGCAGCACTCGAATCGAAAACGGCAGCGCGCAGACGCTGGTCAGCCCAAGCTGCTCCAGCTTCGACAGCCGATAGACGCCCGCCTTGCCGGAACCGGTGTCGAAGGTGTCGCGGGCGCCAAACGGATCGGTCTTCAAGGCGGCGGAAGGCATATCGAAACGTCCTGCGAAAGGCCCTAGATACGGCACGCCCCATCAGGGGCGGAAGCGGCCATTTTAGCGAGTTTAGAGGGACATGTCTGGGGGGTGAGCGGCGCACGGCGCAGTCCCCTTCGCTACGCAGGCGCGGTCGACGTCGACTGAGAACCGGAAAGTAGAGGATGTTCCGGCTCGGCCAGTCGGAATTGCGCTGGAAAGTGGCCCATGGTTATCGCACAATGAACGGCCTCTTTACTGGTGCTTGTCTCTGCGGCTAACGGCCGCCGGATCACTTTTCCAATTGCCGGAAGCCTCCTAACAATTGCGCTGTTTTCATGGGAGCGAGGATCACTATGGACCGCAGACATTTTCTGGAAACCGCCTTGGGGGCTGGGGCCGTGGCGATGACCATGACCAGCCGTGGTCGCGCCGCCGCGGCGAAGGTCGACGACATCCGCGTTGCGCAGATCGGCTTCCGCGGGCAGGGCCGCAGCCATCTGGAGCACTTGGGCAAGCACATCGTCGCACTGTGCGACGTCGACGAAAAGGTTCTGCACAAGCAGGCCGACCAGTATAAGGAAGCGGGTCAGAAGGTCGATCTCTACACCGACTTCCGAAAGCTACTGGAGCGCAAGGACGTCGACGCGGTGTCGATCGCGACGCCGAACCACTTGCACGCGCTCATCACCGTGCTGGCCGCGCAGGCCGGCAAGGACGTGTACGTCGAAAAACCGGCTTCGCACAATATCTGGGAAGGCCGGCAAATGGTGGCGGCGGCACGGAATTACGGTCGCATCATCCAGTGCGGCACGCAGTCGCGCTCCAGCCCGAGCCTCAAGGAAGCGGTGGAGTTCGTGCAAGGCGGCGGGCTGGGCGCCATTCGTTATGCCGTCGGCACCTGCTACAAGAATCGGCCCTCGATCGGCAAGAGCGACTCGCCGTTCAAGTTCCCCAGCCACATAAACCGCGACCTGTGGATCGGTCCGGCGAAGGACGAGCCGTTCTACCGGCCGGCGAAGAATTCGCAGGGCGGAGAAAACCCGCACTACGACTGGCACTGGGATTACAACACCGGCAACGGCGAACTGGGCAATCAGGGCATTCACCAGATGGACATCGCCCGTTGGTTCCTGGGCGAGCCGCTGCTGGCGCCGCGGACGCTCAGCATCGGCGGCCGGCTCGGTTACGACGACGCCGGCAACACGGCCAACACGCAGATTACGTTGCACGCCTACGAAAAGGCGCCGCTAATGTTCGAAGTCCGCGGACTACCGCGTTCAAAGGCCTCTGGCGAGATGGACCAGTTCCGCGGCTCGCAAATCGGCGTTTTCGTACAGTGCGAAAAGGGCTATGTGCTCGTGCCGAGCTACAGCGGCGCCGTCGCCTTCGACAACGACGGCAATCGGGTAAAGGAATGGTCCGGCGGCGGCGGCCACCACGACAACTGGCTGGCCGCGATTGCCGCGCGGGATCCGAAGCTGCTCAACGCCGAAATCGAAGTCGGCCACCGCTCCAGTTCGCTGTGTCACACGGCGAACGTTTCGTACCAACTGGGAAAGAAGCGGCGAACGGGGGAAATTGCCGAGCAAATCGCCTACAGCGAGCTGCTTTCCACCGCCTTCGACCGCATGCTGGGCCACCTGCGGGCCCATGGCGTCGAGGTGGACGGCGACGAGGCCCTGATCACCATGGGCGAGTGGCTCACAATCGACCCGGCCACCGAGACCTTCGTCGGAAGCGACCGCGCCAGCGAGCTCCGCACCCGCGAGTACCGCCAGCCGTTTGCGGTGCCGGACGTCGAACGGGAGCTGGCCGCGCAGGCAGCGGGTTGAGTCGCTGGCCCCGGCCCATCTTGGTCGCTAGCCCAGGTGATGCCGTTAGCCCTCGGTCGTTGACCGGGGGCTGATTTTTGCGCTTGCCAATACGCTACATTGGCGAGGATGATCGTGCGCCATCCTGCCGTCGTTCTACTGTTCCAGGAAGTACGTCCGTCATGGCCGAACACAACGCAGACGCCCAGATGCATTCGACCAAATATCGCACGACGCCGTGGCCGACCCGCAGAATGCCGCCCGGCATTCCGTACATTATCGGCAACGAGGCGGCGGAGCGATTCAGCTACTACGGGATGTCGGGAATCCTGTTCGCGTTTCTCACAGAGCACTTGAGGAATCAATCCGGTGCCGCCGCCCCGTTGAGCCCCGAGGAGGCGAAGGCATGGACCCACTACTTCATTGCCGCTGTGTACGCTTTGCCGCTGGCAGGCGCGGTGTTAAGCGATTGGCTGCTGGGCAAGTACGTCACGATCGTCACGATCTCGCTGCTGTACTGCGCCGGGCACGCCGTCCTGGCGCTGGTCGATTTTCCAGCCATTACAGGCATCGAGCCGAAACTGCTGCTGGGTTTCGGGTTGGCGCTTATTGCGCTGGGTTCAGGCGGCATTAAGCCGTGCGTATCGGCGCACGTGGGCGACCAATTCGGCAAGCAGAATGAGCACCTTATCCCGACCGTTTTCGGGTGGTTCTACTTTTCGATCAACGTAGGCTCGGTCGCCTCGATGCTGCTGACCCCCTGGCTGCTAAAGCACTATGGCCCGGGTTGGGCCTTTGGCGTACCGGGGATCTTGATGGGCGTGGCGACGCTCGTGTTCTGGCTGGGGCGAAACAGGTACGTGCACATTCCGCCAGGCGGCAACGCGTTCTTCCGGGAGACATTCAGCTACGCGGGCGTTCGAGCCATCGTCAATCTGATCCCGTTGTATCTGTTCATATTTCCCTTCTTCATGCTGTTTGATCAGACCCACTCGGCCTGGGTAGAGCAGGCCAAGAGCATGAATGGAGACTTTCTGTTGTTCAGCATCCTGCCCGCTCAATTGCAGGCGGTTAATCCCGCGCTGATCCTGATCTTCATCCCAACGTTCAGCTATGGCGTTTATCCGCTGTTGGGCAGATGGTTTGAAGTGACGCCGCTGCGGAAAATCGGCATCGGGCTATTCTTGGCGGCGGCGTCATTTGTGATCATCGCGCTGGCGCAACACCGCATCGACGTCGGCGCACGGCCGCACATGCTGTGGCAGGTGCTCGCGTACGCGGTGCTGACCGCGGCGGAAGTCATGGTGTCGATCACGGCTCTTGAATTTTCATACACCCAGGCGCCGAAGAAGATGAAGTCGCTCATCATGGGCGTATACCTCCTGGTAGCAATTGCGGTGGGCAACATCGTCACGGCGCAGGTCAACGAGTATCTCGACGCTCAGCGAAAGGCGGGTTCGGACGTCTTAGAGGGCGCCAACTATTACTGGTTCTTCGCCGGCATCATGTTTGCGGCAGCGGTGGTGTTCGTCCTATGGTCGCAGTTCTATCGCGGGCAGGTCTACATCCAAGGGGAGGAGTAATCGACAGCGCCCGTAGCCGCAAAGGGAGATATTCGAGATGCAACTGCAGGAGAGATATCCCTATTACCTCGCCAATCGGCCCGAGCAGCCCAACGCCGACCTCGAGGTGACCGACAAGTACACCGGCCAGCTTGCCGCGCGGGTTGCCTTGGCCGATTCTGCAGCGATTGATCGGGCAATTGCCGCCGCCGTCGCAGCGACTGAGCCGATGGCCCGGCTCGCCCCCTTCGAGCGGCAGGCCGTCCTGGAGCACTGCGCGGGCCGGTTCTGCGAGCGGGCCGACGAACTGGCCTACTCGCTGTGCGTCGAGGCGGGCAAGCCGATTCGCGATAGCCGCGGCGAGGTTTCGCGGCTGATCGACACGTTCCGCATCGCCGCCGGCGAAGCGACGCGCATCGGCGGCGAGGTGCTGAATCTGGAGATTTCACCGCGCGCTCGCGGATATTGGGGGATGTACAAGCGCGTTCCCATCGGGCCCTGCTCGTTCATTTCGCCGTTCAACTTTCCGTTGAACCTGGCCGCCCACAAGATCGCCCCGGCCATCGCCGCCGGCTGCGCCTTCGTACTGAAGCCCGCCAGCCGTACGCCGGTCGGGGCACTCGTCATCGGCGAGGTGCTGGCAGAGACCGACCTGCCGCCGGGGGCGTTTTCGATCCTGCCCTGTCATCGTGACGCGGCCGAGCTGTTCACCACCGACGAGCGACTGAAGCTACTTAGCTTTACCGGCTCGTCGACCGTTGGATGGGACCTCAAAGCACGGGCCGGAAAGAAGAAGGTCGTCCTGGAACTGGGGGGCAACGCGGCCTGCATCGTCGACGAGGACGTCGACCTGGCCGACGCGGTACAGCGGATGATCGTGGGGGCCTTCTACCAATCGGGGCAAAGCTGCATTTCAGTGCAGCGAATTCTCGTGCACGACCGTGTGTACGACGAGCTGCGCGACCGGCTGGTCGAGGCGGCGGGCAAGCTCCAGATGGGCGACCCCAAAGAGGAGGAAACCTTCATCGGGCCGATGATCGACGAGGCCGAGGCAGAGCGGCTGGAGCGATGGATCCGCGCGGCGGAGGACGCCGGCGGGCGGGTTCTCTGCGGCGGCCGCCGCGACGGCGTGATGCTCGAGGCAACGCTGTTGGAAAACGTCCCGAAGGACCAGCCGCTCTGCGCCGACGAGGCATTCGGCCCGGTGGCGGTGCTGGAGCGGTTTAGCGACTTCGACGCGGCGCTCGACGAGGTGAACCGCAGCGCCTACGGACTGCAGGCGGGCGTCTTTACGCGGGACGTCTACAAGATTCAGCGGGCCTGGGACCGCCTGGAGGTGGGCGGGGTGATCATCGGCGACGTGCCTAGCTGGCGGGTCGACAGCATGCCGTACGGAGGCGTCAAGGACAGCGGCCTGGGCCGCGAGGGGATCCGCTATGCCATTGAAGACATGACCGAGCCGCGGTTGCTGGTGGTCCGCACGCCGAATAGGAAATGACCAATGACCAAGCTCCAATGACCAATAATGTACCCCAAGCCGCCATTGGTCATTGGAGCTTGGTTATTGGGCCTTGTCATCGAGCCTTGGGGGAAGCTGGGGCGCTAGGACTCGAACCTAGAATGGCAGAGTCAGAATCTGCAGTGTTGCCAATTACACTACGCCCCAAGTTTGGCGCCGAAGCGCTCAACGGTAGGCGGCCCCTGGCGGTTCGTCAAGGGCTTGCGAACGACGCCACGGCTGACCAATCTCTCAAACCGGCGCAGCCCGTGCCATCTCCACGTACGTGCGTGCATGCCGATCGCTCGCGAAACACGGACAGGTGGGCGAGACCTCCGCTGCCAGGGCGTCCGAGCCGGTTGGAAGGGCTGATCGGCCCATGGGGCTGGTCGGGGGCGTAGAGCCTCGTGCAAGGCAACCGCATCGACGGCGAACCTAGCCGCCTTTCATGCGCTCCAAGCCAAAGTCCCGGCGAGGTGGTCAGCTCGTCGCGTTGTGCGAGGTCGTTGGTTGACGGTTTCGCGCACCGCCTCCTAAAATGCCTCCTGCGCCATGCGGCTTTCTTGGACGACCCCCGGTCGAACGGCCGCACGGACGGCGTCGGCGTCAGTGCTTCGAGTGCTCTCTCATGGCCACGCTCACTATCCTCCAAGGCGGAGACGTCGGCCGGCAGTTCAAGCTCGGCGATAGCGAATCGGTCATTGGACGCAACCCCGAGTGCGACGTCGTGCTCGACGCCGCAGCGGTCAGCCGGCGCCATGCCATCGTCAGCCGCGAGCGCGAGCAGTACTTTATCCGCGACAACGACAGCCGCAACGGCACGATCGTCAATGGTCAGCAGATTCACGACCGGGCTGCCCTGCGCGACGGCGACCAGGTGCTCATTTGCGACGTGCTCTTGGAATTTCGCAATCCGGCGGCAGCGGGGCTGCTAAGCGGCGGGGCGTTCGAAGGTTCTTCGCTGTTGCGTACGCTCGTCGATACGGTTGGCGACGACGGCGACCTGGAGGGTTCCAGCGTCATGGCGACGCTCGACGTGACCAAGGATCGCCGCGCGGGGTGGCAGGTTTCGGCCCGGCCTGAGCAGCAGCTCCAGGCGATGGTCGAAATCTCGAATAACCTGAGCAATACGCTGTCGGTCAAGGATCTGCTCCCCAAGGTCCTCGACAGCCTGTTCAAGATCTTCGTCCAAGCCGATCGCGGCTTCATCCTGATGCAGCCGACTCCCGGGGCGCCGCTGGCGCCCGTGGCGACCAAGGCCCGCCGCGGCGAGGACGAAGGTATGCGCTGGAGCAAGACGATCGTCCAGCGGGCGATTACCGAGAAGAAGGCGATTCTTTCGGCGGACGCCGCCTCGGACGCACGATTCAATATGGCGCAAAGCATCGCGGATTTTCACATCCGCTCGCTCATTTGCGCGCCGATGCTCGACGCCGGCGGCGATCCCATCGGCGTGATTCAGATCGACACGAGCGACCAGCGGAGCCGGTTCACCGATCTGGATTTGCAGGTGCTCGCCGGCGTGGCGGGACAAGCGGCCAACGCGCTGGACAACGCCCGCATGCACGAGCAAATGCTGCGGCAGCAGGCCCTGCAGCGCGATCTGGAAGTCGCTCGGGAGATGCAGCAGGCGCTGCTGCCCAGGTCCGCGCCTGACGTCCGCGGCTATCACTTCTTCCAGCACTATCAGGCGGCGTACGAAGTCGGCGGCGACTACTACGACTACGTGCTGCTGCCGGAGGACCGCTTTGCCACCGTCGTGGGAGACGTAGCCGGCAAGGGCGTCTCGGCGGCTATTCTGATGGCGAAGCTGTCGAGCGACGTTCGATTCTGGCTCGCCCGCGAGCCCGATCCGGCGCGGGCCATGGCACAGATCAACGCGACGTTCTTGCGCCACGGCTGGGACGATCGCTTCGTGACCATGGTCGTCGCGGTCGTCGATCCGCAGGCCTGTCTGCTCACCTTGGTGAACGCCGGTCATATGCCGCCGATCTTGAGATCGGCCGACGGCAAAGTGCAGGAGGTCGGCGGCGACGAGGCGGGCCTGCCGTTAGGCGTGGCCGAAGACTACCAGTATGAGGCTTTTCGCCGGGAGTTCTTGGCGGGCGACCTGCTGACCATCTTTACCGACGGCTTCAGCGAGGCGATGAACTCGCGGCGGGAGCTCTTCGGCATCGACCGGCTGTTGGCTCTGTGCGGAGACAAGACGGCCCAGCCCCGCGACCTAGGATCCTGCATCCTTCAGTCGGTCCGCAAGTTCGCCGGAGACTACCCGCAAAGCGACGATATGTGCCTCGTCTGCTTCGGGCGAGACTGAGGAAATGCCAATTGGCCAATGATCATTGGCGATTGACCATATCAGAGCTCGCTTCCGTCTGTTCAGACTCAGCTCGGCCCTGATACGACCCATGGCTAATTGCCAATGGTCAATTTGCAGTCTTATCGCCACTGCACCTGCAGGCGGTTTTCGATCCGCTGGACCCCGTCGACCCGGCGAATCAGTTCCTGAGCCATCTGCTTATGGAAGAACGATTTCACGGCGCCTTCCAGCCGCACTACGCCTTCGGCGGTTTCGACCCGTAAGTCCCGCGCAGCGACATACGGGCTGCGGGTAAGGACTCCGTGAACCTGGTCGAGAAGGGCTGGGCGCGGGGGAGCAATCGTGGCTTCCATGTTCATTCCTGGTCAGGCAATGACGATAGGCGGGGAATTGCGTCAGGAGAGGGCCGAAGCGACGCCGCGGCCTCTGCGGCTTGGGCTGGCTGCGCCGCCCAGCCGTAGGGGGGCCCGGCATTCGCTGAAAGGGCGCCGCACCCTACGGATGGCCTTGGTCTGTCAAAATATCGGTTGCGAAGTGCGCGCAATTTGATGCGGCATGCCTCGATAAGCCAGGAAATATCCGGAAGGATTGCCGAACAAGAGGGCCGTAGCGGTGCTAGCGGGACAGAAAGGAGAAAGGCGATGCGGCACTCCTTGCCATGGCCAAACTCGCGAGCATCGGCGGGCGACCGCTCTCGTCCAGTAAAGGCCGGCCGACGCCCCGTCTTAACCTTGGGGCTTGGGTTGCTCGATCAGCGGATAGACCGGACCGGTCTGAAGGCGTCGCGATGGAGAGGTAGACGCCTTGAGGCCGGTAGCGCCAGCGACGTTTGCACCAGTTCAAGCCTTCGGTCGAGTCCTTCAAGTTGCGAGTTCAGCCGCCTGCTGTTGCGCCATAGGCGAATCGCAGTGGCCGCCAATCCTGCGATAACCAGCGCCTCGCCGGCGGTAGTAACGGCAAACCCCCACCGCCAGGCTGCCGCGTGCAGCAACAAGTTGGCAGCGACGAGCAGCATCAGCCCTCCAGCGATGGCCATGCCGCCTGCGGCAAGCAGCAGTCGCACCCCCCAGGCAGTCGGCTGACTGCGAACGAGCGTAGTGCGTCGCGGCCCAATGACCGGCATCCCTTCAAAATCGGCAATCGCGACTTCCTCGTCGCCGAGGGCGGTTAACTGGCCCCAGGATGGATTGAGCGGACTGCCATCCAACGCCTCCCGGGGCTGCAGCTTACGCTCCAGACGGCGCAATTGGGCGCCGGTTCGGTTAAGGCCGACTTCCGGCTTTACTGCCGCCGAAGCGCCGTTTGCCGCCGTGTCGAATGACTCCAGCGACACGCCAAAATCGCTTAAGTTTGAAACGGCTGGCTCGGCCAAACCGGGCTGAGGGGTCAGTGGCAGATGGCAGCGCGAACAATTCGGCCGTCCAGCGATGGGCCGCGCCGCCGCAACGTCCTGCTTACAATGGCAGCACCACATGCGCGATAGTTCAGGGATGAAAAGCAAAAGAGGCACGTCGCAGCCGCGAAGGCGCAACTCTGTTACAGCGCTATCGACCGGCGCATGCGGCAACCTGTAGCGTTTTCGCAGAATTTTACGGTGTGCGAACACGGCCTGCAGGCCAGCCGCGGTAAGCGACGTAGCGCCTCGACGGCATGGCCGCACCGCTTTGGTCGCACCACGACAGGCGCCTGGGACGGGCCTTCGGGCCGCGGGCTTTGCAGGCCAGAGCTCCTCAGTTGCCGACGGCGGCGGGAGGCAGGGCCGGTTCAGACTCCGGCAACGGCGCCCGGCGCCAATCGCCTCGCAGCCAGTCGACGATCAGCTCCAGCGAATGGTCGTCAAGCTGGTTCAGCCGCGGGTCGTCGTGTGGCGCAAAGGCAGGCATGCGGTCGTTCTTCTCCGCATAGAACCGTTCGCCCGCCGGATTGCGGATGAAGTCCAGTAGCCAGCGGCGCGACATGTAGCCGGTCAGATCAGGCGCCAGGCCGACGTCGCCGACGTCTTGGAACTTATGGCAGTCAGTGCAACTGACGCCGCTGTCGACCACGCCGCTTAAGCCGCCGGTTATGAGTTCCCTCCCCTCGCCGATCCGCTCGGTTTGCGGAGCGTCGGGCTTCGGAGCCGTCGGCAGCGCGGCCTCAGCGGCCATAGCGGCGGCTATGCTGGCGAAGGCTTCGGCGACGCCGTTTCGCTGCTCCTCGTCGGCGTCCGCAGGCGCCGCCTCTTGGACGAACGACGCCATCTCGCCTTCGTGGAACGGCGATCCTTGGTAGCCGAAATAGTCGGGGCTGACGATCCGATGCGCATCGAGCCAACCGGCAATCCACGCTTCGGTCCCCAAGCCGTAAAGATTCGGCGCCGTCGGCTTGGGGTTAACGATGTTGCTGAGGGCGGCCACGCCGCGCTCTTGGGGGTTTTCGTAGTTGTGGCAACTGCCGCAGTGCTGCCGGTAGAGTCGCGGGCCCTGCAGGTAGGGGTCTTCGTGCATCAGCGCCAGCGCGCCGGTCGGCGGAATGCGGGTCGGCATGCCAGCCAGCTCGATGATCCGCTGGGCTTCGCGCTGGGCGTCGGCTTGCGCCCGCAGGAACCGCTCGGAGGCCTCGTAGCGGGCCGTCATGAGGGGATCGTTGGCTGCCAGAACCTCGTTCTTGTCGGTCCAGGCGGCGTAGTTGTCTTCGTGAATCGCCTGAATCGTCAGGACGATCGCCGCGCCCATCAGCAGGCAGATCATCGCCACGTTGAACGCGTGTCCGGCCCGCGTGAGCCCGATCCACGGCAAGAGGAATAAATACGTCAGGATGATCCCGGGCATGATGAAGGCGCCCCACAGCTCCAACTCGCCCGGGAACCACTTCAGGAGCTGGAACAGAAAAAGAAAGTAGCCTTCGGGCCGGGCGGCGTCGTAGGGATTGGCCGGATCGGCGGGGGCGCCTAGCTCCGCGCCGTGATTGTAGATCGTCAAGGCCAGCACGGCGGCGAGCACCGCCAGCGCCGCAAGGCTGTCTTTGAGCACCTGATCCGGCCAGAACATTTGCTGCGGCCCTCGCGCCGGGTGCCGCACATGCAGGCCATGCCGCCTGAAAAGGGCGATGTGAAAGACTAAGAACACGACCAGCAGCGCTGGAAGCACCCCGGCATGCAAGGCGAAGAACCGCGTCAGCGTGTGGTGGCCGTAGTTGGTTCCCCCGACGGCGAGCTTGCGCAAGTCCTCGCCTACTAGCGGGGCCTGGCTGGCCAGGCTGGTGCCGACGCTGGTGGCCCAGTACCCCTTCTGGTCCCAAGGGAGCAGGTAGCCGGTGAAGGCCATGCCCATCACCAGCAGCATCAGGATCAGGCCGAGGATGAAATTCAGTTCGCGCGGCGCGCGATATGCGCCGTCGATCACCACCTGCAGAAAATGGATCACCAGCAGGTAGACCATGGCGTGGGCCGTGTAGTGGTGGATGCCGCGCAGCAGCCAGCCGCCTCGGAGCTCATGCTGAACATAGAAGACGCTCTCCCAGGCGGTCTGGGTGCTGGGGCTGTAGGCCATCCACAGGAACACGCCGGTGATAACCTGCGTGATGAAGGCCACGACCAGCGTGCTCCCCCAGACATACCGCCAGCGGGCGCCGCCGGGAATCGGCTCGAAGAGCGCCGCGTGCAGTACGCTGCGAAAGCCGGTGCGGCTTTCAAACCACTGGCCGAGGGTCTGCGAGGGAACGCTCATGATGCGGCCATCCGCTGCTTCGTGCCGGTCTGAAATTCAACGAACTTGATCCAGATTTCCGCGGCCTTAGCGCCTTCTGGACCGACGATCGGGCGAAGATCGACGGCAAGTTGGTCCATGTCGCGGGGCGCCACCTCGGCGTCGCCATGGACGCGGCCGCCGTCGAGTTTGAACGAGCTGGTATGGCAGGGGCACTTGAACAGGTTGTCGCTCTCGGAAAAA
>JADLBW010000185.1 GCA_020847515.1 Pirellulales bacterium
GATAGTATAGCCGCAATCGCCGCCCAGTATAGTGCGAAAACCGGCCGTTTGGGCGACTGCCGCGACTGCTGCGAGCGAGTAGCCCCAGCCTTCGGCCGCAGCGCGGCAGTGCCGCAAAATCGCTGGCGTCGGTTGGGATGGCGGCGACGGGCCAGCCCCGCGAGGGCATTGCAGCTTAGCCTTTGGCGAACGTCGCAGTCAGCTAACGACCGCCAGTGCCATGCCGTGGTGAGCGTACGCTAGGTTGAGATCGTCCAAAGTCACCTCGCCGTCGCCGTCCAGATCGCCGTCGGCCCACGTCGCGCCGGCGAGGCCGGCGTTATCGGCGATCAGCTCCAGGTCGTCGTCATCCACGTCCCAGTCGCCGTCGAAGTCGGCCATTAGCACAGGCGACTGGAGGTTGCGATTCCAATTGGCTGAAAGGATGCTGAGGTCGTTCGGGCCGACAACGCCGTCGCCATTGAAGTCCGCCTGGGTGAACAGCTTATTCAGGCCCGGGCCGTAGTTCGCACTCAGAATCGAAAAATCGAGTTGGTCCACCGCGCCGTCGAGGTTGGCGTCCCCAGGCATCAGCGTGAGCGCGAACTTGAACCAGCCGCCCGCCGTGCCGTCGCCGGAGGGAAACTCGCTCACCAGCGAATTCACCGTGCTGAAGCTGGCAGGGTTCGTCCATTCGCCGTCCAGCCGGTTGTTGGCGAGGTCGGTTACCGCATCGCTCAGGGCGAGCAGGTAGTTGTGGCCCAGCGCCCATCCCTCAAATCGCCATGTCGCGACGTGCGTCGCCCCATCGTACGAGAACTCGGCGAGTTCCGGCAGATTGAACGTCGTCATGCCGACGACGATCAAGTCCTCGGCCGCGACGTTGACTCCTTCGCTGAACACGATCGAAATCGTGTCGGCGGCGCCGACCGGCACGGTGCGAACCTGCAACCCGGACCCGTCGACCGTATCGAACGCGAACGGCGCGTGCAGCGAGGCCGAGCCGCTGACGATCACGTTGGCGACCCGCGGCGCGATCGAATCGCTCATCAGGGCGGCCGTAGCCATCGGCGGCTCGTACCACCAGGCGCTAATATTGCCGAACAAGCTCTGCCACAGAACGAAGTCATCGCCGTCGGTGTCGGAATCGCCGTCGACGTCTCCCTGGCCGGTCAAAAAGACGATCATTCTCCAATGCGCAAGGTCCTTGCCGTCGACGATTTCGTCGTCGATCAGGTCGGTGCCGTGCAGTACGCGCAGCGGCAAGGCGTGGGTCAGGTTGGCCGTATGGGCGTTCATATCGCCTGAGCCGGAGCCGGCTTCGATCACGCCGTTGCCGTCGAAGTCTCGGAGCTGCCCCGTGGCTGCGAGATCGGCCGCCGTTACCTCGCCGTCACCGTTGCCGTCGCCCGCCAGGAGCGCGAAATTTAGCCGGAAGTAGCCTTCCGTGGCCCCGCTCTTGCCGTCGCCGACGACGAACGGCCGCGGGGCATCGTCGCTGTAGACGTCGGGAGTCGGGGTCTTGTCGGGGTCGGACGGGCTATAGCCGAAGTCGCTGGTCCAGTCGCCGTCGAGCGGCGCGCCGCCGCTGCCGGTGACCTTGCCGGCATCGAGCAGGATGGCGTACTTGCCGTCGACGAGCGACCCAGCCGAATATGTCCAGCGGGCAATGTAATTAACTGGGTCGTATTGGAACTGGAAGCCGGAGTTGCCGGGAATGGCGGTCGGCTCGTCGTCGCCGAGCTCGCTCTGAACCAGCGTCAAGGCGTCGGCGGTCATGGTCACGGGACCGTCGAAATGAACTTCGATGGTATTGGCGTTCGCCGTGGGAATCGGCCGAAGCTGCTGTCCCGCGCCGACCAGCGCGGCAAAGGAGTATTCGACGCCGGGAGCCCACGTCGAGCCTTTCACCACGACATCTTCCACACGCACTGGATCGGCGCGGAGGATCCGCATGCCCGAGATGGAGATATTCCCTGCCCCTGTCTGTCGCAGCACCAGTTGCAGGCCGGCGTCGCCGGTGGCGGTGGATCCGGTCACGTCGACTTGAAAGCGCTTAACGACGCCCGTCAACGCTCCCGCTTGCGTCACAAAATACTGAGTCCCGGACGAATCCCCGCCGGCATCGCCAGGTCGAACCAATTTGGCGAAATCGCTGCCCACTCGATAGTCGTGAAGCACCGTTGTGCCTTCGATGGCAACGTCCATTGTCGCTTCGCTGCCAGTAGAGTAACGCGCAAAAAGCAATTCGACGATATATGTTCCATTTGGCAGCGGCTCTCCCGAGGGGAGCGTGGTGACGGTATGAGTCAGGGAGCCGCCAGCGTCTGCCAAAGCTCGGGCAGATTTGAATACCTCCTGGACTTTGTTCGCGGAATTCGGAATCAGAGGAATCGCATTGCTGTTGACGTCAATAATTGAGGTAGTTGTCGCGTTATAGGCCTTTGTATTGGCGATGGTCCACTGCGTGAAACCTTCAGCCGTAATCGCCGGCGTCGATCCGCCGCCATAGTTAAACGCGGCGACTACGACATCGCTTCGGAACGTGTCGCCGTGATCCGCCCGCCGCTTGACTTGATTGCCGAGACTGGTCAGGAAAGCATCTCGCATCGAATTGCGGGTAGCATCGAGAAGTTGCGGATCAACGCCCCCCAAATTAGGGTCGATCGGTAAACCAATGCCATCAATGGCGCCCAAATCCCACGCGGCTCCTCCGGTGTCCCATGCCAAGCGGACGTAGCGATCGTTTGTTTCCTCGAGCGTTCCGCTCGAAGACCCTGCCAGCGACGCCCCGAAGATGCTGTGCAGGCCCGGCACATACTGATCCGCCGGTAAATTGACATTGTCGGGATTGCCGCTCCAAAGGCCGACAGTAGCGCTGATCCCCCCGGAAACAAACGGGGACCCCGACACTCCAGCGGTTATATCGACGTAGTTGAACTGAATGCGACCATCGGCGTAGAGGACGACCTGGAAGTTGATTCGATTGGGCGTGTCTACGATGGAGTTCGCGTCGGAACCATTGTCGTACGCAAAGTTCGTCCATTCGATGCCAAAATCGTTTTGTCCATTGCCGTCGTAATCGAAGTTTCTTGTGCGCAGAACGTCGTATAGCGTTACCTTCAGGTTATCCCACAATGGAGCAATTACAGGGGATGCGGGCCGCGTCGCGTCGCTACGAGACAGGTCGACGTTTTCCCCACCTGGGTCGCCGGGATCCGAGGCGTTTCCAAAGCGAATTGTGCCGTCGACGCTGACCCACGCCTTCGTATAGGCAGTCCCGTAATAGTTGAAGCTGAATGGCAACGCTACGGCGCTACCCGCGGTGATCGTCGTTGCGCCGATGTCCATCCTGTAATTGGGCAGCGGAACGCTTGTCGCCTTGTACCCAGCGGCCGAGGCTCCCAGGCCGCTCGTCGCCGTTTTGCTAAACAGGATACTCTTGCCAGTGTCGACCATCCCGCTGGCGCCTGTGTTCGAGCCGTTGTAGCTGACCTGCAGCGCGGCGCCCTGGGTGGCGCCGGCGGAAGCGACCAATTGTCTCGTGTTCGTATTGATGCCCGCGAGATTATGTCGCCCGTCCGGAACATTGTCGGCCGCGTCGGCTTCGACGCCTAGAATCCGCACGTTGGGATCGCCGCCGTAGGGCGTCAGGTCGAATACCGGAACATAGGTGAAATTGTCAGGGGTTGAACCGTAAATAACCGTATTGACCAGGACATTCTTACTTTGCAGTGCTGCCAGAAGTCCTTCGCGGACGAGGGTTGTATTGGAATGGTTGCGGCCTTGCTGGTTCTGCAACAGGATGACCACCGGAACCGCGCCATCACGGAACTTGTACTCAGCGATCAGGTGCTCAAAGGCGTCCCAGCCGTCCTCGCCGTCGCCATCGACAGCAAAGTTTTCAAACGCCGCGTCGACTTGATCAGCATTTCCGAAGAGTGGATCGGCTCCCCCTGGATCGACGATATACGAATGAGCAAAACTGCTGCTTGCTAGATCAGCAAACCCTATTAACCCATAACGCACGTCCGTGATCTGTTTGGCAGCCAGTGCCTGCGAAATCGGATGGGGCGATCCTGAGATCCCCGCGAATACTTGCTCCTTGATCCAATCCTCCATAAAGGTACTGTCCCCCGACCCAGATCCGTCCATGAGAAAAACGATATCAGCCATATTTGCCAGAACGCGCCTATCTTCGAGCGACTCAATGCGGAGCGATCGAAATCTTACGTGGCATGTTTCGCGCAATCTGAGATTGCGAATCAACCTGAACATTTGTGAGCAACCCTTGCAGAACGATATGGGTAATGGGTCATTCCATGCCGCCCCATATGGCGTTTCCAACACTATACGGCACTTCGCCTGCTGAGTAACAAGTGAATTACTGATGCCAGGAATGCAAGTGATATCGCCGAGGGTTCGGGAACGACTCGAAAAAGCATCACCCCTGGCGGCGTGCGGTATTCAAAGTGCGCTTCTCCAAATGCCAATCCCGCCTGGTTTGGAAGGCTATCGATGTGTGCGCCGGGACGGATTGGAGCGTGAATTCCAATGCCGCTCGATGGTTCGTCGAGCAAACCAATTGAAAGTCCCAGTCCGGTTGACCGCTCCACGGTAAATCCTACCAACTGTGCCAGAGTAAGCGCTGCGACGGAATTCGGGGCGCCCCGAAATGAGGTATTGATGCCAGCAGAATCAGCGAGAGCAATGACATCCGGCCGCTTGGCAACTGCGAAACCTCCAAACCGACCGCCCAATTCGGTTTGGGCAACGACGTACTGATACCGATTCTCGCGTGTCACGTACGGCGATGCATCCTCGCCTGGAAACTGCGAGGTTAGGAGCGTCTGCGATAAATCCAGCCATTCGCGCTTATTCACATCGTCGTAGGTCAATAGCCCGTCGCCCGGGGTTTTCCAGTCGCGCTCGATGACCGCGGCTTGAAGAGGCGGGTAGACGCCAAAAAGCAACGTCAGCACGCAACACCAGCGGGGACGTGTCATGACTCACCTCGAAGGATAAAAGGTTCCTGACACGAATGGCACTTGAACTTTCGTAAGTTATTTAGCGGCAACTGATATGGATTGAAAAGGCCGTCCTTGCATAGAGGGTGTTATGAACGATGCACACTCACAGCAAGGAGGCCAGAGA
>JADLBW010000186.1 GCA_020847515.1 Pirellulales bacterium
ACTGCGGCGGATGCTTACTCCCCTTGGGCGATCCGCCGCTGTTTCTCGGCTACTTGCAGGGCGTCAGCTTCATGTGGACGCTCAAGCTGTGGCCTGAGTGGTTGTTTGTGAACGGACTATTGATTGCCGTCTATTGGCTGGCCGATCATTTCTACGCCTATCGGCACGAGACTCGACGTGATATTCAGCGCGACATCGCCCAACGGCGGCGGCTGACGATCTCGGGAGCGGCGCTCAACGGCCCATTGCTGGCCGGCGTCGTCTGCGCCGTTGCCTTTCTCGATCCCAGTAAGGCCGTGCCGGGCGTCGACTGGCATCCGTGGATGTATCTTCGGGAGGCCGTACAGCTAGGCCTGTGCGCTATTTCGCTGCTGGCGGGCGCCCAGCAGCCGCGCCTGCAGAATCGCTTTAATTTTGCGGCCATCATCGAGGTTGCCGCTCTGTTCGTCGGCATCTTCATCTGCATGCAGCCGGCGCTACAGATTCTCAGCGCCAATGGCGCTTACCTGGTCGAACGCTACAACATGGGCCCCGGCAAGTTCTTTTGGGCAACCGGCGCCCTGTCGTCCTTTCTGGACAACGCGCCGACCTACCTGGTTTTTTTCCAAACCGCACGCGACCCTTCCCAACTCGGCGGGCCGACGGGCGGCGTACCCGAGCCAATCCTCATTGCGATCAGTCTTGGCGCGGTGTTTATGGGCTCCATGACGTACATCGGCAACGGCCCAAACTTCATGGTAAAAGCGATCGCCGAGAAAGCTGGCGTCAAGATGCCCAGTTTCTTCGGATATATGCTGTACAGTTGCGGCATCCTGCTGCCGATCCTGATCGTGATGGATATGCTGTTCGTTCTGCGGCCGTAGCATAATATTTGCCGCCTGGTGCTCTGTCACGGCGTGGTTTTCAGTTTAGCCGGCGGCGCTAGGCCGCCCTCAGAGGGGCAGAAACCAGGGCTGGCGCGCGGGCGGCGTGAATGTACACAAACGTGAAGCTTTAGCAGTGGTGGAGCACCAGGCTTTGGGGAGCAGTTGAGGCAGTTGCCCGGGAGCCGGCAGTTTTCCGCGCACTTGGCGCCGCCATCGCTTCTCGACGTCTCGGGGGATTCCTAGAATGTAGACCTTGCCCGTCCGCCGGATGGGAAATCAGGTCGTTCTCACTGTCGTCTACCGCGTGCCTGCCTTGATCATCACACGCCAGCGAGAGCTAGAAGAACTTTGCCGGCGGATCGAAACTGCCGAAATTCTCGCGTTCGACACCGAATTCGTCTCGGAGGATACGTTCAACCCCGAGCTCTGCCTGATTCAGGTGGCCACGCCGTCGGAACTGGCGGCTATCGATCCCCAGGCGGTCGACGTCAACGCACTTTGGCGGATTATTGCGAAGGGCGATCATACGACGGTCCTGCACGCCGGCCGCGAGGAATTGAGTTTCATTCTGCGAGCGGTCAAAGCGCCGCCGAAGCGCGTCTTCGACGTGCAGATTGCCGCCGGGTTTTGCTCGAATGAATTCCCGGCGTCGTACGGTTCGGTCGTCAGTAAGTTCCTCGGCCGGCAACCGCTTAAGGGCGAGCAACGCACCGACTGGCGTCGTCGGCCGCTCACCGACGCCCAGGTGAATTACGCTCTCGAAGACGTCAGGTACCTCTTGCCGCTCTACGATCGTTTGAAGCAAACGCTGGTCCGTCGCAATCGGTTCGGATGGTTCGAAGATGAACTGGCTGCCTGGCAGCAAGGGATCGTCGCGGCCCAGGATCGCAAAGATTGGCGGCGGGTGTCGGGCATCGGCACGCTTAATGCCCGCAGTTTGAACATCGTCCGCGAACTGTGGCATTGGCGTCAGGAAGAGGCCCGCCGGTTGAATCAACCCCCCAAGCGGCTGTTGCGCGACGATCTGCTGGTAGAAATCGCCAAGCGGAAGACGGATCAGCCGGATCAGATCCTGGCCATTCGCGGCCTGCAGCGAGGCGATTTGCGCCGCAAGGCTCGGGAGCTTGTCGACTGCGTCCGCCGCGGCCTCGATGCGCCCCCTGAGCGCAGCAGTCGCTCGTCCGGAGGCGACCCGCCGTCGCAGCTCAACCTGCTCGGCCAGTTCTTGATGCCCGCACTTACGACGATCTGCCGCCGCGCCGAGGTGGCCGCCAGCATGGTCGGAACCGCTACCGATGTGCGCGAGCTGATCGCTTATCGCTTCGGCTTTGGCGGCGTCGACCCGGGCGAGATCCCTGCCCTGCTACAAGGCTGGCGGGCGGAACTGGTGGGCAATTTGCTCGATGAGTTGCTCGCCGGCAAGAAATCGATACGCATTGCCGATCCCAGCCACGACGACCCGCTCGCCTTCGACGATCTAGCGTAGACGGCCCTTGCTGCTTGCCGGCGAGCTGCAACCTATCCCGCCGTTTTCGCAGGGTCCTCCGTCTTGGGCGCTTCCGCCAAGGGACGCGGCGGCGGCAGGACCGCCGCGCCGTCGCGGGGCTGCTCGGCGGCCGTCTGCTCCGCGGACGCCTGCATTACGCCGCCAGGATGATCCGGCGCGGTCGGCGGCTTCTTCTTGCCGAAGACCGCCTCCTCGGTGAGGCTGGCCACCCGGCTAATGTTCGTTTCGTCTTCGTCGTGATCTTTGATGCAGATTCCTAGAAATCGCGTGCCGTCGTAAATCGTGCCGCGCTGGAATGGGCCGGCCCCGAACAGCCAGATGTCCTTGGCCACGCTCTCCGACAAGGCCAGTCCCGATTGCCAAACCGGTTCGCCCGATTCGCGGCGGTAGGCGAAGACGGCGAGCTTCGCGATGCCGCGTTGGTCGCGCCGCTTGGCGAACGGGATTTCAGGAATGCTGGAGGGCATGGACGGCGCCAGCGGCACCTGCGGCACCTGTACGGCAGGAATGCCGAACAACAGGTCATGGCTGTCGGTGCCCATCGCTCCCACTCGCGGCTCGATTACGTAGTCGGCCTGGTCTCGGGCGTCTTTGAGAATGCAACCGCTGGCGAGCAAATGCTGACGGATGCTGCTGATGAGATAGCCCTTGTCTACGACCTCGGCCAACGGACGTTCGTCAAAGTAAATCGTCTGGCCGTCCAGCGCCTTGAAGTTGATCTGCTGGACGGTGCGATCAATGGCGTCGGAAATCAGCAACTGTTCAGTCGCCGTGCGGGCCGTATTGCTCGATCGCGTCGTGCCGCAGCCCAGCGATGCCGCCGCGCACGCGGCGGCGGCCAGCCAGATCGTCGTGCAGTTGCGGTTAAGGTGCGTCGCCATGCGCATGCTCGCCCAGAGGCATAGCCGGAAGAAGTCCGGGGCGGGGATTATACCGGCCTGCCGCTTGGCACCAACCCCAGCAGGGGGGGAGTGCTGCTAGCATTGGGGAACCTTCGAGCGACGTCCCAGCAGCGCATTTGGGGCGCCCTCGAGCCGGTAGCCGGCAGCATCAGCCAAACTGGACGGTGATCCCGCCGCTGAGCGGCTGCTGGCAACCGGTCGTCTCGGGAATCGTGAGCGGCAGTTTGCGCCGGTGTCTTACAGCCAGCCAGGCAAAACATTCGGCCTCGAGGGTATCGGGGTTCAGCCCGAATTTGGTCACGTTCTGAATCTCGCCCAATCGCTCGCCGAGCATCCCCATGAGCACGGGATGATGAACGCCGCCGCCAGTCACCCAGGTTCTTTGCGGCATGGCGGGCAGCTTCTTGACGGCGCGAAACACCGCTTCGGCCGTCACCGCGCAGAGGGTGGCGGCCCCGTCCTCTACGCTCAACGCGGAGACGTCGACATGATCGAAATCGAACCGATCGGCCGATTTTGGCAGCGGCAGGTCGAAAAATGGCGTCGAGAGCGCCGCTTCCACCGTTTCCCAATCGACGTTGCCGGCCAGTGCCAGATGCCCGTCGCGATCGTGGGGCAGGTCTGCCATCGTCTGGGCCCATTCGTCGATGAGCCCGCAACCAGGGCCGGTATCGCCGGCAATGATCTCTTCGCGCTCGCCCAACCAGGTGACATTGGCCACGCCGCCCAGGTTAAGCACGACCGTTGGGCGCGGCTCCTTGCTGAACAGGGCGCGGTGAAACATGCCAACCAGCGGGGCCCCCTGTCCGCCGCCGGCGATGTCGCAGCGGCGAAAATCGCTGACCACCGGCAAGCCCAAATCGCGCGACAGTATCCACGGATTGCCGATTTGCATCGTGATGCCGTCGCT
Source organism: Pirellulales bacterium (assembly GCA_020847515.1). Classification (GTDB taxonomy): domain Bacteria; phylum Planctomycetota; class Planctomycetia; order Pirellulales; family Lacipirellulaceae; genus Lacipirellula. The sequence continues at coordinate 4,186 of JADLBW010000186.1, forward strand.
GGCCGAGTGCCGCACCGTATGGCCGTGAAAGCCGATCAATTCAACCTTCTTGGCCGCCTTGGGATTCTCGGCCAAAAGCTGCCGCACCGCTTCGACGTGGTGCTCCGAGACCTCCTTTTCGACCCGCAGCACCTCCATGAGCGGTACGTCATGCTGCGAGACCTCCAACAGCCGCCACCGCAGTTCGCTCTCGTAGGGCAGCGTCAGACCGCCGAGAAAGCCGATTTTGTTCTCGCCGTCAGTGTCCAGCAGGGCGGCATCGACGCCGTCGCCGGAGGTGCCGCTCATTAATCCCACTGCCATGGTTGCCATGGGGGCTTATCCAATAGGTAACGGTCGTGAAAAGCGCCGGGCGAAGGGACGCGGGGTCCGAGCGCCAGAGGGTAACCTGTACGGATATATCGCGTTTCCCCCGGCGATAAGCTCGCCGAGGAAATAGCCGTCAGTTTAGCACTAGCTTAGCGGCTCGTCCGAACCATAACAGGGAACTGACCGCAGATTCTTCTCGTAAATGCGCAGATTTACCTCCCTGGCCTGTTTAGAATAATTAACGACATCGCGCCAATCGGTTCCTACATTTGCGCACCGCCCATCCGACTGCCATGGATCCACGTACACGCAGCCGCCAGGTCGCCGTCCTGGTGGAAACCGACGATAGCTGGGGATGCAGCGTCATTCGCGGCATCGCCGACTACTCGCAGAACCACGGCCACTGGAATCTGCTCATCGATCCCAAAGACCATGAGCAGCGTTCAGCCTTGCCTGATTTGTGGACCGGCGACGGCGTGATCGCCCGCTTCGGCAATCGGCTGCAGGTCGACCAGGTTCGCGGCCGCAGGGTTCCGGTGGTGAACGTCGACACCCTGTTCGAGGGTCTCGCCGGGGTCTGCGACGTCGTCACCGACGACTTGGAACGCGCTCAACTAGCGTTCAATCACCTTCGTGATCGCGGCTTTGAGAAGTTCGCCTATTTCGCTCCGCCCAGTCAGCGTTATTCCCCAAAACGCGGAGCGGAGTTCCTCCAACTGGTGCGCGGCGCTGGGCTGGAATGTCACGAGTATAAGCCCGGCTACCGCGTCGGCCGCAAACTCGGCTGGGAAGAGCAGCAGCGCCGCGTGAGCCGCTGGCTCGCTTCCCTGGCAAGACCGGTGGCGATTCTGACGGTCGACGCGCACCGTGGCCGCCAGCTTGCCGAGATCTGCCATATGAGCGGCATTCGCGTTCCGGACCAGGTGGCCATCCTCGCCGGCGACACCGACGACCTGATGTGCGAGGTCTGCACCCCGCCGCTGTCCAGCGTCGCACTGGCCGGGCGGCGGATCGGCTACGAAGCGGCCGCCGCGCTGGATCGCATGATGCACGGCGAGGCGCCGCCGAAACAGCCTATTAAGATCCCGCCCCACGGGGTCATCAGCCGCCAATCGACCGATATTCTGGCGATCGATGACGATACCGTCGTGCGGGCGTTGCGGTTCATCCAGCAGCGGGCGTTTCAGGACATCGTAGTGAAGGACATCCTGCACGAGGTGCCGGTCTCGCGGCGGAGCCTGGAGATCCAATTCCGGCGTTACCTGGGGCGCTCGCCGGCAGAAGAAATCCGCCGCGTCCGCCTCGAAAAAGGTCGCGAGCTCTTGGCCCGCACCGATATGTCGATTGGCGAGATTGCAAGCGCTTGCGGTTTCGCCAACGGAACTCGTTTTGGCGTGGCCTTCCGCAAGCGGTTCGGCAAGACGCCACTGGCCTACCGCAAGCAGTTGACCAGAAGCTGATGTCGGCCGCTCGCCCGTAGCGCTCAGCAGTCGCCACCGGGGTCGGGACGATTTTTCGACTGGAAA
>JADLBW010000187.1 GCA_020847515.1 Pirellulales bacterium
ACCATCGTGTACGAAGCCGGCGAGCCGTTGCGGTTCGACGACGACGCCATTCAACTTGGCCGCGACGGCGTGCTCAGGGTCCTGCATGAGCTAGGCATGCGCGAAAAACGCCCTCGTCACAAGGGGCCGCATTCGGCGCTAGTGGCCAAGACGACGTGGGTTCGCGCCCTCAACAGCGGCATCGCGCGGCTCGACGTGCGCCTGGGCGCCCGCGTCGTCGCCGGCCAGCACCTGGGCATCGTCGCCGACGCCTTTGGAGACGACGCAGCGCCGCTCGCCGCCCCGGAAGACGGACTGATCATCGGCCATACGAACAATCCGCTCGTGCAAGAGGGCGAGGCGGTCGTCCACATCGCCGCGATGGCCGCCGAAGGAAGCGAGGCGACGCTCCCGGAGGTCGACCCGGAAGCACGACCGGTGGCGCAGCCGTGAGTTCTTCCTCCGCCGGATCGGCCTTCTTCTCGCATTCCCGCGGTCAATGTAGTCATCTCGCTCCGCGAGATGACTGACCGCTCGCGGAGCGAGCGCGCCTACGCTAACTTAGGCAAACTGACCCGCTACCAACCTGCGAAGCAGGGCGATTTACGGCGCGGTTTTCGTTATACTGGGGTGGCTTGAATCGTCACTCGCCCGACGGAGGTCTGCGCATGTCTCAATTCGATCGCAGAGCATTTATCGGCGCTTCGGTCGGCGCCGCCGCCACCTGGACTGCGGTAAAGGCCGCCGAAACAGCTAACCCGCCCGACAACGGAGCGGGCGTCGCCCTTGAGCCCGCCGGCGGCGACCTGCCGCCGCCGCCGATGATCACCCTCGGCAACACCGGCATCCAGATGTCGCGCCTGGGGCAGGGGACCGGCGTGCATGGCGGCGACCGGCAGAGCAACCAGACCCGGATGGGCTTTGAAAAGCTCGTCGGCCTGTTCCAGCATGCCTACCGCCGCGGCATTCGCTTCTACGACATGGCGGACCTGTACGGAACGCACGTCTACTTCCGCGAGGCGCTGCGGACCTTGCCGCGCGATGAGCTGGCGATCCTTACCAAGGTGTGGTGGCGATACGACGGCCCGGAGAAGAAGACGTCCGACCAGTCGCGCGGCCGGATGCTCCATACGGCGATCGAACGATTCTGCCACGAACTGACGACCGACCATCTAGACATTGTGCTCTTGCACTGCCTCATGGACGCCCAATGGCCGGAAAAGATGCAGCCCTACATGCAGTCGCTCGACGACGAGAAGAAGCAGGGCCGCGTCCGGGCGGTGGGCGTTTCGTGTCACGACTTTGGGGCCCTGAAAACAGCGGCCGCCGAGCCGTGGGTCGACGTGATCCTCGCCCGCGTGAATCCCAAGGGCGTCAAGATGGACGCCTCCAGCGAAGAGGTCGTCGCGGTCCTTCGGCAGGCGAAGGCCAACGGCAAGGCGATCATCGGCATGAAGATCTTCGGCGAAGGTCAACTGGTCGACCAGCGCGACGCCTGCATGAAGTTCGCCCAGGGCCTCGACTTCCTCGACGCGATGACCATCGGCTTCGAGAAGCCCGAGCAGATCGACGATACCCTGCGACTCATGGCCAAGCACCCCGCCGCCTTAAAGACGGCCGGTGCATGACGCCGCTTTTTGAGTCGGCGCCAACTTCTTCGGTTCCCTTCCCTTGACGGGGGGGCCAGGGAGGAGTGTTTGACGCGGATACCGGCTGTGCGCCCGCGTTAACCTCTGCAATAGCCGGATGGCGCCGGAAGATTGGCCGTTCACGTCCGCGGCGGGACGCGGACCGCGCCGGTCGAGATGCCACAGTCGATCAGGATCGTCTGCCCGGTGACATACTGGCTGGCGTCGGAGGCGAGGAACACGATCGCCCCTTCCAGGTCGCTCGGCTTGCCCGGCCGTTTCAGCGGGATGCGATCGGTCAAATATTCGACCCAGCCCGGGCTCTCATAGAGGGCCCGGTTCTGCTCGGTCTTGAACCACCCCGGCGCCAGGCAATTGACTGTGACGCCGTAGGGCCCCCAATCGTCGGCAAGGCTCATCGTGAGCTGCCGCACCCCGCCCCGGCTGGCGCCGTAGGGGCCCAGCCCCGCGTAGCCGCAGACGCTGGTGACCGAGCCGATGTTGACGATCCGGCCGTAGCGGCGCTCGACCATCTGGCGGGCGATGCCTTGCGCCACGAAGAACGTGCCGCGGAGGTTCGTATCCAGGATCGTGTTCCAGTCGTCCCAGGTCACCTCGAGCGCTGGTTTGCGAACATTGCACCCCGCGTTGTTGACCAGCACGTCGATCTTCTCGCACGCCGAGAGGGCCGCGGCGCACATCCGTTCGATGCTCGCCTGATCGCGCACGTCCAGTTCCAGCGGCAGCGCCCGCCGGCCCAACGCTTCAATCTCGCGGCAGAACGCCGCCAGCGAGTCGAGCGTGCGGCTGGTCACCACCAGGTCGGCCCCGGCCTGAGCCAACGCCCGGCCGAAGATCTGCCCCAGGCCGCGACTGGCGCCGGTGACCAGAGCGATTTTGCCCGTGAGATCGAAGGCGTCGGTTGCCACGATGCTATTCTCCTACGGTTCGTTGCGGCATGCTGAATCGAAACGACTGGACGCGAAGGGGCCAGGATTTTTTTGCGACTGGGGCGCGGAAGGGGTCGGGGCGCTATTGCGACTGGGACGCGGAAGGGGTCGGGGAGCTTTTGCGACTGGCGGCTCTGGATCGGTGGAACCCCGCCAGTC
>JADLBW010000188.1 GCA_020847515.1 Pirellulales bacterium
CCTGAGGACGAACGCCCCTGGCACGACGGTGCTGGGCGGCCTGACGGTCACGACGACCCAGGACCAGTTCTACGGCGACGACGTGGTGCTATTGCAGAACACGACTCTTGCCGGCGACGACGTGACGTTCGACAAGAAGCTAAACGGGACGTTCGATCTGACGATCAACACGACGACGCCGACGGGCGTAACGCGGTTCAACGGGGCCGTCGGGGGCGACGCCCCGCTGCGGAACCTCGTGACCAACGCCCTGGGAACGACAGTGCTCGGCGGCTTTGCGATAACGACGACCGAGGATCAATTTTACGGCGATCCGGTCGTGGTGGCGAATCATGTAATCCTTGACGGCGACGATATTACGTTTACCAGCACGGTCGACAACGACCCTGCCGGCCCGTGGGACCTGACCGTCGATGCGGATCAAATTGCGACGTTCAATGGTGCGGTTGGCAGCGCGAGGCCGCTGCGGGACCTCATTGTCAGCACAGGGGGAGTTTCTACGGGTCCCTTCACCCTGGCCGTACCGGTGACTGTAACGCGGGACGTGCTGATTGATGTTCGCGAGTCGAGCGCCGCCACGGCCGACGACGACCTTACGCTGCTGGCGACGGCGCAAATCGCGGCGCGGAGAAATGTCCGCCTGCGCGCCGGTGACGATGTTTCGATTCTGAGCGGGGCTACGGTGGATGCGGGCGGAACGCTGACGATCGTCGGCGACTTCGGCGACAACGATGTCTTCGCGACCACGATCACCACGACGACCGCTACGCCGACGATCACCGACGCCGTCGGTATGCTACGGGGCGCCGGCGGGATCCAGATCTTCGGCGGTGACGACTCGACCGATTTCATCAACCTGCAGGCCAAACGCCTGCAGACGGGCGGCGTCGCGACCGTCAACGGCTACTTGACCAGCGCGGCGGCCAGCGGCAACGACGAATTTCTGCTCGTGTTCGGGGCGGATGAAACGCTCGACGTCGCACAGTTGGTGATTAACGGCGGGGATGAGCCGGGCGACGACCGGCTTACCGTTGAGCATTCCAAAGATGCGACCAGCCGCAAAGTCGCCGCGCAGTACACCACGAATTTTCCAGGCGGCGCGGCCTCGCCGATGCTCGACGGCTCGGCGGCCCGCTTCACCGGGTACGGGACCGCTGCGGGCTTCACGGTTGACGGAATAGACAAGTATTTTCTGCGCGCCGGCAGCGCGGTTCACGACCACGTTTTGATTCGCGCTAACGACCAGGCGCTGCCGCCGGTGTTGACAGGCGGAGACGCACAGCTTGAGCAGTCGATCAAGGTCAGCGCCGACGCCAGCCAGCAGTGGCAACTGAGCGGCTGGGAAAGCGGCCAGTTGCAGGGGTCGAACGTCCGCGACGTGATTCTCAACGACACCGGCATTCCGATGCTGCTCGTGGGCGGCCCTGGCAATGACACGATCGTCGGCGGCAGCAGCGTCGACGTCATCTTCGGCGGCGCGGGGAGCCCGCTGTTCAACGTGGGGGCGCCGGACATGCTGCTCACGCCGGCCATGTTCCCGATGATCAACCCGGCCGAGACGGTCGTTCGGCCCGGCGATTACCTGGTGGGCCGCGGCGGGAACGATTTCCTGTTTGCCGACGTCGATTTGTTTCGCGACGGGCCGACGCTGTGGGGCCAGGTGACGCTGGACCAGGCGGGCGAGTCGGACGTGATCGAGGGCGCCGCGCCGGGGACCGCCCCCGTCGGAGAAACGAACCACGGCGCCCAGTTCGGCGCGTTCGACATTATTCGCAACATCACGGGCATGCTGGTCGACGGCGGCGGCATTAAGGACGTAATGACCTGGCTGCGGGCGACGCCGATGCTGGCCAACCTCGGCCCGGGGCTGACCAGCAGCACGCTCAACATGCTGATTGATAACGCGTTTAGGGCTAATCTGCCCGGCATTGGCAAAGTTGGCATTCTTGCTCCGCCATTTAACGCCCTGCTCGATGACTTTCTGATTCCGCAACAACCGCTGCCAGCGGTCGTGCCGGCGACGACGGCGGCGCTTACCGCGGCGCCGGACGGGTCGACGCCGAGCTATAGCGGCGCGGCTCGCTCGGCCCCCCAACGGCGAACGGGATTTAACGCGGACGGAGACGTCGACGCGGGCGCACCGCTCGGAGCCGCGGAGATCGACGCCGTATTTGCGCGTTGGGCGTGACGACGCGCCGTCGGGCAGGATCGAGCAACCGCGCCGGCGGCTATTGCCCGCTGAGCGCGGCCGCCGCTTCTGTCTCCAGGCCGAGATCCGCGGCGGTCCGGACGAGCGACGGGTTGGCGACGAGCGTCCACTGGCCGGCGTCAGCGACCACGATGGCATGGAAGCCGTCGATAAGCTTCCGGGCAAGCTCCGGCGCGCCTTCGCGCAAGAATAGGCCGAGGCTGGCGGCCGACATGTAGAACCCGCGGCGAAAGCTGATCGCTTCAAGGGCCGCCGGCTTGTCGGCCTCGCCGAACAGGAGCACGCCGGCTTCGTGGGGACGAAGGGCGTGAAACACACGCATCAGTTCGACGATCGCCGCGGCGGCTTGCTGCTCGGCATCGGCGGCCGCCGGCGCGGGCGGCGAGGGCGGCTCCGGGGCAGGCACATCGGACGGCGCCAGCAGGTACAAGCAGTGGTTGCCGATCTGCTCGCGGGGCGCCCCGGCCAGTAAATCGGCTTGCGGCGTTAACCCGGCCGGGGGCTCTTGGCCGGCGGCGAGGAAGTTCGCCAAGAGCAGCGGCGAAAACCTGGCGGCAAGCCGGTCCAGGACCGCTTCGAGCGTGGTCGCGTCGTTGGCCGGTGCGAAAGCGACCAGGCCGGTGGCCAGCGATTGAGCGACGGTTTCCAGCGGCGGAATCTTGCCATCGCGGCTCGCCGGGGCCGGTTGGCGGGAGATGTCTACCGTCAGGTGCGTGTTGCCCACTCGCACGACGTCGCCGTTCTGCAGCTCGACTTCGTCAACCGCGGCGCCGTTGACCAGCACGGGCGCCATCGAGGGAGCGAGTCGTCGCAATCGAACGGCGTCGCCGACGATCTCGATATGAACGTGCAGCTTGGCGATCTGGTCGCCGCTGACTCGCAATTCAGCCCCGCTCCACGCGCCAAGCCGCACGGGCGCGAAGCGCTCGAGAATTTTTACGCTCGGATAAACCGCCGGGTCGCGGTGAGTGAGTTTGACTTGCATGAAACTACGCTTGCGGAGGCCGGCAGACGGTCGCGTCCGCTGAGCTGAGTCCCGGCAGATACGCCTGCCAGGCGCCGCCAATCCAGACGACATTGGCAAGCTGCGGATTCTCGTCGAGCGGCTGATGGGCGCAGCGGCCGACATAGCCGCTCGCGGGGCGGACGAGCCGGATGACGAGCAGACCCTCCATCGAGTTCCACTGGTTCGTGACGGCGCTGCGGGCCCGGGCGTAATCCTTCGCGGCGTGGCCCAGCCGGGCGGCCCGGTCGAGGGCGCCGGCCAGGCCAGGATCGCCCGGGGCGAGCGGTTCGACCCCCGACCACCAAGGCGTTATGCGGCCGCCGGGGCCGACGAGGCCGTACTGGGTGAATTTGTAGAGCAACGTGCCAGCGGGAAACTGCCGCGCGGTGGCCCGCCGGGCGATGAAGGCGCGCTGGTCGGCGTCGGGCAGCGCGTCGAACGGGGGGAGTCCGTTGGCGTCGTTCATGGCGAGTACTCACTTCGTGCGGCGGAATCATGCAAAATCGTTATGGCGCGGATAGAGGCGTCATGCACGACAGGGGATTCTGCATGAAGTCTTGCCTCAACTGTATTGGGAACACGCGATAGGGACCGACCTGAACTGCCGCCCTGACGGCCCTCGACCGACTACTGGGGCGCGTCGGCGTGGCGCTTCTTGACGCCCGCGGAGGCGCCGAGGTTCAGGTCGTCGACAGATGTGACGAGTTTTGCGTTCGCATACAGCGTCCACTCGTCGTCGGCCGACGCGATAAGGATGGCGTGCAGGCCTTCGATGAGCTTTTGTGCCAGAACCGCCGAACCCTGCCGGAGGAACAGCTCGAGACCTGTCGCCGAAGCATAAAAGCCGCGGCGAAATCTGATCGTTTCGAGGACCGCCTGCTTGTCGCCCGCGCCAATGAGCATCGCGGCCCCGGTCTTTGTGCGGAGTTGGTGGAATAACTCGATGAGGCGCTGCGTCGCGGCTGCGGACCGCTCGGCGGGGTCGGCCGGATCGTCCGCTTCGGCCGGCAAATCGTCGGCGGCGAGCAGGTGCAGCGAGTTATCGCCGATCTGATCTCGGGGCGCCTCGGCCAGCAGATCGGCGTCGGCGGCGAGCCACGGCGGCGGCTCTTCGCCGGCGGCGAGAAAATTGGCCATGACCAAGGGAGTGAATACCGCGGTCAGCTTTTCTAACACGGCGCGAAGGTCGGCGCCATCGCCGGCAGGTCGATAGGCGACAAGCCCGGTCGGCAGCCCTTCGGCAGCGAGGTCGATCACCGGCGGCGGCGCCGCGCGGGACGCCGCTTCGGGGTCGAAGATTTCGACTTCCAGACGAGTCTTGCCGATGCTCACCACATCGCCGTTCTGGAGCTTGCCTTCAACCACCGGCGAACCATTCAGGAGCACTGGCGCCTTGGTCGGGGCGAGATGCCGCAGCTTTACGCAATCGCCGACGATTTCGACCAGGGCGTGAATCTTGGCGATCTCCTCGCCCTCGTTGCCAGTAACGCGCAAGTCGGCGCCATTCCACGCCCCCAGCCGAATCGGCCGATGGCGCTCTAGCACATTCGACGTCGGGTAAACCGACGGGTCGCGATGAGTGAGTTTGACTTGCATGAATAAATCGGCCATCACTCCCGTTTAGGCAATTCATACCAGTCCGATTGAATCAGTTCCAATTCGGATTCATCTCGCTTCACGTTCACAACGGAATAGCGTACTTTTACGGGCGGCGCCGCCGTTTCAAATGCATATAAATTGTCAATGCGAATTGAGAACTTTACGTCCCTTGCCGGTTCAAGTGAGAAGTAATCATTCGGCCCCGATCCCGGGAGCTTCACGCGTGGCCCCACAAACTCCACTTCCTTACCGTTTACATCCATGACCTCGAACAAACGCTTCGTTAGCTGTCCGTCCAAAGGTAGATTTACGTTTTCGATATGAATGTCTTTCTCACCCCGGTTCGCCATCTCAACATTTGCGACTATGTGCTTCCCGGTAAGGGTGAACGTCAAGCTGACATCAATGGGCGGGACATCATACATAGGTTGGCTTTTCTTGTTCCCGAGTACGCAGCAGTGGTTCAGAGACCCTCGCAGTAGTACTGAAAGTTATCTGCGTTCTTCATCGCCTTAGTAGGATCGCTCTTGGCTAGGGCCTCTGCACCCTTCTTCCCGTACACAACGTCGTCGGTCTTTCCTAATGAATTGTAATGCGACATTTCGTGGCTCAATGTTCCAGCCTTCGAATCCTCACCGGTTACCGCAGAAGTACAGAACTTGGCACCCAAGAAAATCCTGTCTTCCTGATTTGAATAGACGTATGCAAATAGCCCCTTTTTCGAGTCATGGGGCGGCTGGGCCGGAAAGAAGTTATTCTTCGTAAGTTGGCTGTTCTTGATGAGCATTTGGTCGACCCGGCCTTGAATCACCTTGCGCGAGGCTTCGTCGGTTGCGCCGAACCACTTTTTGAATCGGGCCTGATCGTCGTCATTCCATCTCTTTAAGGATGCCTGCTGGTCCTCAAGCATTTTCTTTTGAGCTTCCAAAGCTTTCTCGATGCCTTCATCGGCTTTATCCGCAGGAACGCCCGGGCATCGGCTTTTACCCGCATGAAGCCCGGCTGGGGCTGGTAAACCGATGTGAACCGTGGGACAACCGACGCTGATCACGCCGCCGTGCAGCGTTTGATCGCCAATCCGAGCGGCGGGGGCGCTGCCAATTAAGACCGTCGGCTCGCCTCTCATGATAACATCTGGCGCGCTCGCGCACGTGGCCTTGTCGCCCATCCTTGCCGCAG
>JADLBW010000189.1 GCA_020847515.1 Pirellulales bacterium
AGCCTCAGCCATCAATCACCAGCCAAGCACAACGAACCCCTGACAACGAACAACTGACCCGCCCCGCCAGCCCCGCCATGACCCCCCCACTCGAACATTGCACGCAGGTCGCCGTTCGCCGCGGCCGCGTCGTTGCCCGCCGCGACTTCTTGAAGCGCTCCGCGGCCCTGGGCCTGGCCGCCGGCGCCCTCAACTGGACCGACGTCATCTGCGCCCAGGCCGACGATCTCCGCGCCCGCGGCATGGCCTGCATCCTCCTCTGGATGCAGGGGGGCCCGTCGCAGTTCGAAACCTTCAGCCCTAAACCCGGCCATCCTAACGGCGGCGAAACCAAGGCCATCGAGACCGCCGTCCCCGGCATCCACGTCGCCGAGAACCTGCCGCAACTGGCCCGGCAGACGAGCGAGCTGGCGATCATCCGCTCGATGACCAGCAAGGAAGGCAACCACCAGCGGGCCACCTACCTGCTCCACCACGGCTACCTCCCCATGGCGAGCGTCAAGCACCCGGCGCTCGGCGCCAACGTCGCCGACCAGATCGGCTACGCCGCCAGCGAGCTGCCCAGCTTCGTCCAGATCGGCGGCCGGCTTGCCAACGCCGGCGGCGGCGGTTTGCTCGGCGTCGATTACGATCCGCTCGTCCTGCAATCGGCCCAGCGGCCGCCGCAGGATACGACCCCCGCGGTCAAGCCCGACCGCTACGCCCGCCGGCTGCAGCTCTTGGAGTCGATACAGGGCGACTTTGCCTCCGCCGGCGGCGCCCAGGTCGTCGCCGATCAGCAAAAGCTCGTCAAGCGGGCCGCCGACATGATCCACAGCCCCCAGATGGAGGCCTGTGATTTGGAACGCGAGCCCGCAAAAATTCGCGCCGCCTATGGCGAAGGCGAGTTTGCCGCCGGCTGCCTGATGGCCCGCCGACTCGTCCAGCGCGGCGTCACGTTCGTCGAGGTCGGCAGCCGCGGCTGGGACACGCATCAGAATAACTTCGAACTGACGCGGGACCTCTGCGGACAGATCGACCAGGGGGCCGCCCAGCTCATCGCCGATTTGAAGCAGCGCGGCATGCTCGAGCGGACGCTCGTCCTCTGGATGGGGGAGTTCGGCCGCACGCCGCAGATCAACCCCCGCGGCGGCCGCGATCACTTCCCGCGGGCCTTCAGCGTCGCCCTGGCCGGCGGCGGCGTCCGCGGCGGCCAGGTCATCGGCGCCACCAGCGACGCCGGCACGGAAGTCGCCGACCGCCCCGTGACGATCCCCGACCTCTACCGCTCGATCTACCACGCCCTGGGGATCGACCCCGACTACGAAAACATCAGCCCCCTGGGCCGGCCGATCAAACTGGTCGACGGCGGCGAAGTCGTGCAAGAACTGTTCGCCTGAGGGCGAACAGATTGCACATCGTCAATGGCGATCAGCAATTGCAAATTGGCCAATGGCCATTAGCAATTGCGAATTTGGAGATGGCCAGTGGCATGCATCATGCTGCAATGCTAATAGCTAATGGCTAATGGCCAATGGCTAACGGCCAAAGGCCAATGCGCAATTCACTCCCTTTCCACTATCCGCAGCGTCTTCGCCGTCGCGTCCACCTCCACCTCCGCCCCTAACGGCACGGTGCAGTTCTCGCGGTGATGGCCGATCGGGTAGTTCACCAGCACCGGGATGCCGGCGTCCTCGAAATACTGCCGCAGCACCCCCTGCGTATCGAAGCGGACGTCGTCGGTCAGCTTGTCCTCGCGAACATATTCAGTGGTGAACTGCCCGAGCACAGCACCCTTGATTTCATCCAGCTTCCCGGCCAGCCGCAACTGGCACAGCATCCGATCGATTCGATACGGCGCCTCGTTCACGTCCTCAACCAGCAGGATCGCATCCCGCGCGTCGATGGCATACGGCGTCCCCTCCAGGGCCGAGATGAGCGACAGGTTCCCGCCCGCCAGCCGTCCGCGGGCCTTACCCCGGCCGAACGAGTCGACCTTCGCCACGCTCGCCGGCACGTCGATCGCGTACCCCTCCGGCGAGCCGACGCCGTGTTGTTCCACCGCCTGGATTAAACGCCGTGCCGTGAAATCGCTGGGCGGCTCCTCCGCCCCCAGCCCCGACGCCGGCCCCGGCCCGTGAAAGCTGATCAGCCCCGCCTGGCGATTCAACGCGGCATGCAGCGCCGTGATATCGCTGAAGCCCAGCACGACTTTGGGATGCCTGCGAATCGCCTCGTAATCGAGCCGGTCCAGAATCCGCATCACGCCATAGCCGCCGCGGACGCATAGCACGCCGTCGACCTCCGGATCGGCGAACGCCTCCATCAGTTCGGCGGCCCGCCGCTGGTCAGTCCCCGCCAGGTATCCTTCGACGGCGAAGATGTCCTCGCGCAGCTTCACGCGATACCCGCGCTGTTCGATCCGCCGCTTCGCCAGCAGCACCTGGGCCCGCTCGGGCGGTCCCGCCGGCGCGACGAACGCCACCGTATCGCCCGGCTTCAGCGGCGCGGGCCAAATCATCTCCGGCCGGTCCTCGGCAAACGCGGACCTGCTGCCCACTAGAACGACAACTAGCAGACCTGCCGCAAAGAATTTCTCAACCATTGGCGTAAATCTCAGCAGAAAGTCAAAGCCGCGGCTCAACGAGCCGCCGGAGCGCCATTCGCATGAGCTTCCGCGACGCCGCTCCGGCGCGCCCGTTGGCCCGCGGCTGATGTAGCGATTACACGTTGAACAAAAAGTGGCACACGTCGCTGTCCTGCATCACGTAGCTCTTGCCTTCCACGCGGAGCTTCCCCGCCTCGCGGATCGCCTTCTCGCTTTTGTACTGGTCGAGGTCGTCGACCGAGTACGCCTCGACGCGTATGAACCCCCGCTCGAAATCGGTGTGAATCACCCCGGCCGCCTGCGGCGCGGTGGCCCCGATCGGGATCGTCCACGCCCGGATCTCCTTCTCGCCAGCGGTGAAGTAGCTCTGCAAACCCAGCAGCTTGTAGGTCGCCCGGGCGAGCACCGCCAGCGCCGGCTCGGCCAGACCCATACTCTCGAGCATCTCCTGCCGCTCGTCTCCCTCCAGTTCCGCCAGCTCTGCCTCCAGCCGTGCACACACCGGCACGACCGATCCCCCTTCGTCCGCCGCCCGCTGGCGGAGCCGCTCGACGTGCGGGCTCTTCCCCGCCAGATCGTCCTCGTTGACGTTCGCCACGTACAGCACCTGCTTGCTGGTGAGCAGTTGCAGCTCACGCAGAACCTTCGCCCGGGCCTCGTCCTGGTACGCCAGCCCGCGGACCGGCCTGCCCGCGGCCAACAGCGCCTGCACCTCTTCGAGCACCTCGACCCGCTGCTTGGCGTCCTTGTCCCCCGTGCGGGCGGTCCGCCGGGCCCGATCGAGCATCGTCTCGACCGACTGCAGATCGGCCAGCATCAGCTCGGTGTCGATCGTCTCCACGTCGCGGATCGGGTCGACGCTCCCCTCCACGTGCACCACGTCGGCGTCGTCGAAGCACCGCACAACATGCAGGATCGCGTCGACCGTGCGGATGTGCGACAGGAACTGATTGCCCAGACCCTCCCCCTCCGAAGCCCCCCGGACGATCCCCGCGATGTCGACCAGCTTCAGCACCGCCGGCACGATCTTCTGCGTCTTGATGTGCCGGGCGATCCGCTCCAGCCGTCCGTCGGGCACGGCCACGGCGCCGACGTTCGGCTCGATCGTGCAGAACGGATAGTTCTCGCTGGCGATGCCAGCCGCCGTGAGGGCGTTAAACAGCGTGCTCTTCCCGACGTTCGGGAGGCCGACGATGCCTGCTTCCATGGAGGGACGAAATCCTCTGACTAAGGGGGTGCAACCCGCCGGTAAGCCGCGCTCCAGACCGGCGGAAACGGCGAATTCTAGCCGACCAGCCCAGCCGACGACAGCCGCCCGCGGCCGAACAGCCCCGACCACGCCGGGTCGGGATTCCTTTGCGACTGGCGGCTATCCACTCCCGGCAGGCTCTCCAGTCGCAAAAGCATCCCGACCCCTGGTAACCCGGCGCCTGGCCCCGCCCCTGCAGTGCCGCGCACCGGCCAATCTTCTCACGTGGCCAGATCTCGCCGCTCCGGCAATAATGGTGTCCGCCGGCGATCGGCCCGCCCCAGGTCGATCGTCCGCTGGGTAGTTTACTCTGGTGCGAGGTCTTTCTATGAATCGCTCGATCTGGCGGGTCTTGATTTCGGCTGTGGTTGTCTTCGGTCTGGCGCCGGCCGGCGCCCTGGCCGAGGGTAATGAAGGCCAGGAGGACCTCGACAAGGCCCTGCAGCTCAAAGTCGCCGCCGAGAATCTGCACGATCTGAACGAAGCCATCCGCCTCCTGGAATCGGCGATCGAAAAGGGCCTCGACGTCGAGAACTCCGATTTCGCCGAGTCGATGCTGGTCGAATCGCTCGTCGAACGCGCCGGCCAGCTTGCCGCCGTCGTCCAGAGCGTGCCGCTGCAAAAACTGGCCGACCCCCAATTGCAGCGGGTTCGCGGTCTGGCCGAGACCGATCTGCGGCGGGTAATCGAGTACGATATCGCCCCGCCCCAGTCGAAGCTGCTGCTGGCCCAGTTGGAATCGCTTCCCGGAGGCGATCCCGCCGAAGCGATCAAGCTCATTAACGACATGTTCGACGACGAAGGCGTCGACCAGCTCCCCGACAAAATGCGGGCCGAGGCCCATATCCTGCGGGCGACGCTGGAACAGGATGCCGAGAAGGCCCTGGCCGACTACCAGGCGGCCATTGACCTGGAACCGCGAGAGACCGAGCACCGTCTCGATCGCGCCGAATACTATCGCCAGCAAAAGAAGTTGGACGAGGCCGCCGCCGACGCCGACGCCGTTATCGCCCAACGCCCCGACGCTGGCGCCGCCTACCTCCTCAAGGCGCAGATATTGCGCGATCAGGACAAGCTGGACGACGCCCTGGCCAGCGCCGATAAGGCCGCCGAACTGGCCCCCAGCGTGCCTGCCAGCTATCAGTTGCGGGGCGAGCTCTATCGCCTCAAAGACGATCTGCCCAAGGCCATCGAGCAGTTCAGCAAGGTGCTGCAGCTTCAGCCAGGCAACCTGCTGGCCCTCGTCCACCGGGGCGAGGCGTACCTGTCCTGCAAGCAGTACGACGAGGCCCTGGCCGATATCGAGGCGGTCTTGAAGGACGCCCCGGAACTTGCCGTGGCCCACGGGCTGCGGGCGCAGGCGCTGGCCAGTCAGAACCGGCTCGCCGAAGCCATCGCCGAAATGCAGCAATTGGCCGACGCCGCGCCCGAGCAGCTTGAATATCGAATGCAACTGGCCCTCTACCAGCTTTACAATAAGCAGCCGCAAGAAGCGATCGCCGCCTACACCAAGGTGATCGAGGCGACCGCAAACGGCGCCGACGACACCAAGTCGCAGCATTTCCTCGCCCTGCGCGGGCGGGCCGACGCCTACCTCAACATCGGCGATCACAAGTCGGCGATCGCTGATTTCGAGGAAGCCGTTAAGCTCGACCCGGTCGACAGCGGCGTCCTGAACAATTTCGCCTGGGTGCTGGCCACCTCGCCGGAAGACGCGATTCGCAACGGCAAGCGGGCGATTGAACTGGCGACCAAGGCCTGCGAGGTCGTCGACTACAAGCAGGCCCACATCCTCAGCACGCTGGCGGCCGGCTACGCCGAGACCGGCGACTTCCAACAAGCCCGCGAGTGGTCGCAGAAAGCGGTCGACCTGTACGCATCACAGCGGTCGCAGCACGAGGCCGAAGACGGCAAAGAGCAGGCCGAAAAAGTCGCCCAGGAGCTTGCCGCCGAGCTGGAGAGCTACAAGGCCGACAAACCCTGGCGCGAGCGACAAACCGCCGAGCAGCCGGAAACCGCCCCGGCCCCCGCCCAGCCGAACGAGCCGACGCCCCCGGCGACGGCGGAAACCCCGGCCAAACCTGGCGGCATTTGATCCACTCCGCTCGATCGGCCCGCCGCGCCGGAATCCGCCGCCCGCCTCCTACAGCCGGGCCGCGAGGGCGTCGCGCTCGCGGTCGATCTCCCGCGCCGTGCGAAAGCCCAGCCGCCGGATGATCGGCAGCGGCGGGCACCAGCCCTGCACTGCATGCTGGAGCAGAAAGCCGCCGATCACCGCCGGCAGGACGAAGAACCTCCGGTCAACCAGCGCGCCCAGCGCCGTGGTGACGAGCACGGCCGTAGCCGCGTTGGCTTCCAGCGTGCGTTCCACGTCCCATTCATGATCCAGCTCGCGCAACCGGCGGCGAATGGCCGAGGGGCCGCCGGCAACCGTCTGACGTATGCGCTGGTCGGTCTCACGGCGAATTTCCTCGTTGACGTGCAGCGCCGTATGACGGGGCACTCGTTCGACAGTTGAAGGAACCATGATTGGAACATCCTCCCGGCAATGTGAAAGAATCGCCAATTGCGGGAAATTGCAAGCAATCGCTGCGCCGATTCTCACGGCCCATGCCTGCGGCGCAGCGGACATTCGCCGTCCAGTCGTCGCCGCGCTCCGCCATGAACCGGTTGACGCTCCGCCCTCGCCGAGTAGACTACCCAATCTGGCCTGCGCGGCAGTTCCAGCCGTGCCGGGCATGAAGGTGATTGGGCTCGTGGCGGAATTGGCAGACGCGCAAGGTTGAGGGCCTTGTGCCCGCAAGGGCGTGCTGGTTCGACTCCAGTCGGGCCCACTGTTAGATCCCCCTCCCTCGAAGGGAAGGGGCCAGGGGGAGGGATTGCAGTCCCGTAGGACCTCATCCTCGCGGACGGCCAGCTCGTCCTCTCCTCATGAAAACCTCTCCCTCACCAGCGAGAGGACTCAGGCCCTGAGACTAAGGCTCGTCGTCGCCGGACGACGAGCCTTTTTGATTTGTAGTCCTCACCGGTCGTCAAAGGCTCGATCGACTCTTACAATTCGGGCATCCGCTTCGATGCCCGGAGGCCGGCATGTCAGCGCCGCACGCCTCCGCCCCGCTCGGAGCGACCCTGCCCGTAACGCCTAGCCAGGCCGCCATCTGCGGAGACCGCCGTCATGCTATCGTCCGTCGTCCAAGACGCGATCAACGACCAGATCAACTATGAGCTGTTCTCCTCCTACAGCTATCTTTCCATGGCCGCCTGGTGCCAGCATGAGCAGTTCACCGGCTGCGCCAAATGGCTCCGCATTCAAAGCGAAGAAGAATACGGCCATGCCATGCGGCTGTACGATTTCCTGCTGGCCCGCAATTGCGAGGTGAAGCTCAAGCCCATCGGAGCCCCGGAGACGAAGTTCGCCTCCGTCGCCACCGTGTTCGAAAAGGCCCTGGAGCAGGAGATGCGGGTCACCGAGCAGATCGACTCGCTGTACGAGCTCGCCTTTCACGAAAAGGCGTTCGCGGCGCTGGTCGAACTGGAGTGGTTCATCACCGAGCAGGTGGAAGAGGAGAAGTCCGCCCGCGAGGTCGTCCACAAGTTCAAGATGGTCAAGGACGATCCCGCCTCGCTACTTGACCTCGATCGTGAACTGGGCGGCCGTAGCGTGACGCCCGTCGAATCGGCGTAAAGCGCCTGGCCGGCTAGGCCCACTGCAGCCCGGCCGCCGCTGACACGGCCGGCCGCGCCTGCGCGGTCGGGCCCTTCACGCTGCCGAACCCGCCGTATTCTCGGATCTCCAGGTAGAGCAGCAGCGCCGCCACCAGCAAAAACACCAGCGACACCAGCAGCATGGCCGTGTACACGTTCCATGCCGAGCGGCGGGTCAATACCGTGGGCGCCGGGCTAGCCGACTCGAAGCCTAGTTGCGACATCGTCACCCTCTTGAATCTGCCCCTGTTGGAATTGGCGCAACACCTGCCCCACGGCCCGATCGGGTTCGGTGCGTAAGATTTCGGCGCGGCCCAAATAGCGGTCGCCGCGATAGATCTCGACGGTGTGGCCTTTCTTCAGCCCGTCGACGGCCCCGATGGTGATCTCGATGAGCTGATTGCCGTCCGCCCGGCGGACGGAACTGATCTTGCCCGGAACCGTCGGCACGAACTCGCCCTGGGCCGGGGCGCCCTCGCGCAGCCGATTGGTCTTGTCCGCCAGATCGGCGACCACCTGGGTGAACCGTTCCCGCAGTTGCTGTAGTTGCCCCGCGGTCACGTGCAGATTGGTGGTGGCCTGCAGGACGTTGGTGAAGGCGTCGTCGCGGGCCTGCTGGGCTTCGCGTATGCGATCGCGCAGCGTCTGCACCTCTTGGGCGAGCCGCTTGTTGTTCTCTTCCGTCGCGCTGACGGCGGCGACGTTTTCACGCTGCACCGCGCGGAGGTCTTCCAGCTCCTTCTGCGTCCGCGCGTTCAGGCCGATTAGCGCGTCCCGCTCGCTCTCCAGCTTGGCAACCTCCTGCCGGTCCGTCTCGTGCTCGAATTTGAGCTGATCGATCTGCGACTCGTACTTGGCTTGCAGGTCCTGGCTCTCCGTTTGGGCGAGGTTGAACTGCTGGTCCAGCGTGTTGTAGGCCTCCTGCCAGTTCTTATGCGTGCCGTAGACCGCCACGGCCACGACCAGCACCACAATGCTGAACACCAAAATGCTGAAGGTGAAAATCTTGCCCAGCAGGTTCATCGATGCACTTCCTCGTGAGGAGATCGCCGTTAGCCGGCGCGGCGTGCGAAGCTCCAACGCCTTCCCAGCGGTCCGCTCCCACAACCGCATCGGCCAGGCATTATTGGCAGGCAGAGCGTCCGAGCCCCGACTAGACAGGATCACCTACACGCGCCGCGGCCGAGGTCGGGTGTTCCGCGGGCGCCCGCAGCGCGCCCGCCGACCTCAAACGCCTGGCAGATCAGCAGATACTCCCGATCATGGGCAGTATAATCAGGCCCGGAAAACAGTGTCAAACTTTGCCGCCCCATTCGCGGCGCCGCCGGCGAAAAGCCCGCCGAGCTTGCCAATTATACGGACCGCAACGCCCGCCGTCGCAGTAATCCGCCCCGTTTCGGCCGCCTTCTCCGGGTGGCCGCATCGCGGCGATGCGCTCTGGTCACGTCCCCGTTCAATCAGTGCGGATGGCAGCCGCAGCTTGAGCCGCACGGCCCCCCAAGCGGGCCTTGGCCGCGGGGGCTGCTTGACCCGGCGGCGTGCGCGATCGGCACGCTCAACAGCTTTGTCAGCCGATGGCCGCCGCAGGACTCGCAGCTTGGCGTTTCCTCGCCGCGTACCAGGTGTTCCTGCTGGCAGTTGCAGTCGGGGCAGTAGAATTCGTACAGCGGCATGGCGTGGGCAGCCCTTGAAGGCGTGAGGATGGAAGGGAGTAAGTCCTGAAGAACGCGCCACGGCGATTTTGGTCAGTGCTGCCAGCGTTCGTCGGGACGACGGAGAATTTCGTTGGCGATGACTAACTGCCGCACCCCGCCCGGTTGCGTCAGCAGGTCCCGAATCTCCCGGGCGGCCTGCGTCTGGCCCCCCGGCTGATTGCCCGCAGCGTTTCGCCTCCCCAGCGTGCCGACCTGGTGTACGAACACCTGCCGTACGTGTTCGGCCATCCGCTCATCGGCTTGGGCTACCTCGGCCCCCAGCGTCTGCGAGTGTAAGGCCACGCTTTGCGTCCGCAGCGGGTCCCCCACATGGCGCGCCGACCCAGCGTCGGTCGGCGGCGCGCCGAGCGTCGTCCGCAGTGGCTCAAGCGGCGCGGCAATCGATTCGGTGCGGACCGATTCAACGAGCCGTCGCGGGGGCGCCGGGTCGGCGGCTCGCTCAGGCTGCCGCGGCGGCTGTAGCGGTCGGGGGCGAACAGTCGGTGGGCGGCTTGCCGCCCGCGGCGGCGATTGCGGCTGCCGCGACTTCGCCGGCGATTGCGGAGGTTGTCCTTGCGCCCGACGAAGAAACTCCTCCACCTCGCGACGCAGCGAATCCTCCAGCGTGTCGCGGTTGCCGGGCGGAGCTACGGCTCCCTTGCCGGCCGCGGCCTCCGCCTGGGGTGGGCGGGGCCTCGGTTTCGGACGCCCCTTACGCTTCTCTTGCTGCAACGCCCCCACCAGGTGGGCAATGCCATAGAGTATCACAAAGATAATCGGCATCAGCCCCTGCAGCACGTCGGCAAAGTCGGCCAGCAGCGGAAGCAAGAGGGCGAGCATGGGGCGAGCGACGTGGTGGAGTTGTAACGCTGGACGCCGTCGTCGGCTGTTCGCCGCGCCCGGCGCTGAATTCTCGGCACTTCAATTATTGAATTATTGGGCGCGGGTCGCGCTGGTGCCAGCGATCGATTCCCGCATGTCGGTGTCCGCCTGTACGTTTTTCAGCCGGTAATAATCCAAAATGCCCAATTTGCCGCCCCGGAAGGCGTCTGCCATGGCCAGCGGCACCTCTGCCTCCGCCTCGACCATTTTCGCTCGATTCTGTTCAATGGCGGCGACGAACTCCTGCTCCGCTGAAACCGCCATCGCACGACGCCCTTCCGCCTGCGCGCGGGCCACCCGCGTATCCGCCTCGGCCTGATCGGCCTGCAGGCGGGCGCCGATGTTGTCCCCCACGTCGATATCGGCAATGTCGATCGAGACGATTTCAAACGCCGTTTGCGAATCCAACTTGCGCGCCAATACCGCCCGCGAGATGCGATCGGGATTCTCCAGCACCTGGGCGTGCGTCTCGGCCGAGCCGATGGCGCTGACGATCCCCTCCCCCACGCGGGCGACGATGGTTTCTTCCGTGGCCCCGCCGATGAGCTGGTCGAGGTTCGCCCGTACGGTCACGCGGGCCTTCACCTTCAGTTGAATGCCGTTCTTCGCCACCGCGTCGAGCGTCAGCCGCTTGCCCGATTGCGGCGGGCAATCGATGACCCGCGGATAGACGCTCGTCTGCACCGCCTCCAGGATATTGCGGCCCGCCAGGTCGATGGCCGTGGCCCGCTTGAACGACAGCTCGATGATCTTCGCCTTGCGGGCGGCGATCATCGCGCGAATCACCAGCGGCACGTTGCCGCCCGCCAGGTAATGCGCCTCCAGCCCTTTGGTGGTAATCTCGTCGTCTTCATCGAGACCCGCCTGCACGGCCATGATCTTGCTGCGGACGATGACCGTCGGATTGACCTTGCGGAACCACATCCGCATCAGATCGAACATCCCGATTCCGGCCCCCGTCATCACCGACTGCACCCACAGCCGGGCAAATCGGGCAAACACCGCCAGGAAGATCAGAAAGAAGACGAGCGCTACGACGGCCAGCGCCAGCCATATCGTGCCAGAGCGGAAGAATTCAGGCATATCGAGCGTCCCGTTTGCGGCCGTGCGGCGGAGCGAAAAACTGCGCAGCGCCTCGCCTCAGCCGCCGAACCGGTTGTACTGCCGCCGCCGCGCGATTGCAACATAGCCCGGCCAGCGCTCAATGCTTCACACCGAAGGCGCGTGTGCCACGCCCACGTCACCGTGGACATGCTGGCGTAAGTGCCTGTGCGCCATGTCCACGTCCGCTGTGTGCCATGCCCACGTCCGCGTGGACATGCTGCGTACGTGTAAGTGCCACGTCCGCGTGGAAATGCTGCGTACGTGCAAGTGCCACATCCCGTGGACATGCTCGGTTCCCCAAAACACGGGCCCTGTCGCGGCAGACGCCCATTACGATCCGCCCGCGCCCCCGGCCGTTAGCTCAGCGGATCTTCCAGCGAATCAAAGCCGAATTCCTCAATCGGCCGCGACAGCACGTCGTCGTTCGGCAGCGAGGCCAACTGCACTTCGTCGGAGCTCGCCGGGCGAACCATGACGCGGTTCGCCTTGACTTCGACGACGATCACCGGCTGACCCGGGTCGATGGCCAGTCCCTGGCTGACGGCGTCCATCAATTGCCCGTTGATCTCAATGGCGCCGCTGGGCAGCATCGGCGACTTGGCGACGCCGATCTTGCCCACCAGGGCCCGTCGCGGGTCTTCCAGCTTGATCTCCTCTTCGCTGGGCAAATCGCCGAGAAACGAGCGTCCCATCGGCGTCTTGGGCCACAGCTTGAAGGCCAGTCCGATGACGGCGGGAACCGCGATTACGGCGACCGCCATGAAGCTCAGGCCCGTGGTCGTATCATGCCGAAACGCCACCACCATGCTGCCGACGATCGCCACGAGGGCGAAGAAGCTCAGTAGTCCCCCGGAAGGAATGAAGACCTCCAAAATGAGGATTCCACAGCCCAGGATCAGCAGAATAATGGCCCAGCCAATGGGGTCGATCACGTTCATTGCACAACGATGTCTCTGCGCGGCGTCGAGAAGGGCGTCGCCATTGTACCAACTTATCGAGCCCTCCGGCAAAAAGCCCGCTGCCTGCCCCTTGCATCGCGCCGCCGACGAAAGACCGCCCGCTTGCGCGCGCCGGTCGGCGCCGCGCCGAGCTCCAGAAATCGCCCCCGCCCTCTCAGGTGGCCTCGCGGACGCGAACGCGATTGCCGTGCGCTTCCACGACGAGCACCGAAGCGCCCCGATCGATCGGCAGCCCTTCGGCGATGACGTCGATCAATTGCCCGCTGACAAGGGCTCGACCCCCGGGCCGCAGGTCCGTCACCGCCTCGCCGATCGTTCCCACCAGGTGCGAGTAATCGGCCACGGCTTCGCGATGGGCCAGCGTTACCCGCTCTTCTGGCGGCGGCGGCTCCAGCACCATCCGATTGAACAGGGGGGCCTTAGGCAAATAGCGGCGGGTAGCGAAGGCCAGGCCGATCATTCCGGCGCCGGCTGCGGCCACGACCGTGATGGATCGCCGCAGTTCCTCCAGATCCGCCTCGCTGTGGGGAACCACGAACGTCTGGCTGGCCAGAATGAGCGAAAAGATCACCATCAATCCGCCTGCGAGACCGAAGATGCCGACCCCCGGGATGACGAAAATCTCGATCAGCATCAGCACCACGCCGCCGGTGAACATGATGATCTCCAGCGAGCCGGCAGTGCCTTCCAAATACTTGCTCCAAAAGAACAACATGAACGACAGCGCCGCCACGACGCCGCCGACGCCGACCCCCGGCGTCTTCAGCTCGATGTACATCCCCACCAGCCCCAGCAGCAGTAAAAACGCCGCCAGGCCCGGCGAAGCCAGGGCGTGGATCAGTTTAAGCGCCCAGTTCGGCTCGACGTTGCGGACGTCGTCGAGATTGTAAAGCTGCTCAAGCTGGTCGAAGTTGTCGACCGTCTGCCAGGCGACGCCCGCTTGCACCGCGCGGGTCCCGCTGATTTCCAGCGACTGGTTCCCCTCCTGCAGCGGCGCCCCGCGGGTCCAGTTCCCCGCGTCCGCCAACGCAGCCGCTTCTTCGCCTCCCATCAGGCGCTCTTCGCCAGTGGCCTTATTGCGGTAGCGGTAGACTTCGATCCCCGGATCGATCATGGCGGCCATCAGCGACCAGCTATGCTCGGTGCGCGGGGCCAGCGAGTCGCGAATTGTAGCCACGGCGGCCGCAATATCGACTTGCGCGTCGCGCGGGTCGGGCCGATTATCGAAAAATGGCGGCGGCCGGCGACGCCGCCCGCGCGGCAGTTCCCGACCGTGATCGGCGACCAGCGCCTGTCCCTCGGGACCGAGGCCGAGCTTCGCCTGCGGATGCATAACGAGTTGATCGCACGCCAGGGCGACGATGCCGCCGCCGCCCCGGGCCTCGACCGGCACGTAGGCCACCGTGCGCACGCTGTTGGGGTCCAGCTCCGCCAGCCGCGCCGCCAGCTCCAGGCACGCCGCCAGGTCGCCCCCCAC
This sequence comes from Pirellulales bacterium, assembly GCA_020847515.1. Taxonomy (GTDB): domain Bacteria; phylum Planctomycetota; class Planctomycetia; order Pirellulales; family Lacipirellulaceae; genus Lacipirellula. The sequence continues at coordinate 13,658 of JADLBW010000189.1, forward strand.
GCTGTCGATCCGCACCCCCACCCAGTTGGCGCCGCTGCTGAGATGATTGTGCAGCAGCGTCGTGAGCTGGCCTACGGCGCCGGGCGTGATCTCCCCCCGCACCACCAGCATGATCGGCTTCCAATCGGCCAGCAGCGCCTGGCTTTCTTCCAACGATTCCACCGGCACGGACAACGCCTTGGCGACCGCGGCGCGGTCCTCGGCCAAATACTTGACGAAGCCGAACTGGCGGCCTTCTCGACCCGTGAACCGACCCAGCGTGCCGGCGGGAATCAGCACCTCTTGGCGGATGATCTCGTGTTCGCGACGAAACTCTTCCACTTCATCCCGCAACAAAAAACGAATGCCTTCATCGCTCTCTACTTCCAGGACCTCGACGGCCGGGTCGATCATCCCCAAGGCCAGCGCGACGGGAACGGTGCGCTTGGCGTCGGCAATTTCACGGTAGGCCTCGACCACCAGGCGACTGACAGCTCCGCGGTCCGCTTCATCAATCCCCGCTTCGCCAAGCTCGGCCTCCGCAGGCATCACGATCTCTTCACACGCGATGGCCGCCAGAACCCCGTGCCCCTTGATGGACTGCGGCAGCCACGCGACCGTCTTGACGTCCGCCATTTCCCGACTGTTCAGAAACCGAGCCAGCGACAGCACCGTTTCAAATTGGCTTCCTTTTCCGCCGTCCGGAACCCCGCTCGCCGGGGCAATCTGCAACACCAGCATCGGGCGGCGGGCGTCGCCTCGTTGCCGCGCCGCTGAGAGGAGCTGATCGCGGGCCCGAGTTAGCTTGGCCTGCAACGGCGCGTCGGCCCCGCTGGAAAGCGGCAAATTGACCTTCACCAGCGCCGCCAGCCCTTGAGCGGCCGGCGCCGCCATGGGCGGGTTGCCTGCCGCGGCGCCGGGCATCGCGCCGCCCGCGGGATTGGGCTCGGCATGCGCCCCGGAACTGACGCCCAACAGCACAAGCGCGACCGAGGCGGCTCGCCCCAGAGTCCCCGCACGAAACATCAGGCTGCACATCGCTGAAAATCGCATGGAGCGTTAAGTTCACCCCCCGCAACGAGTTAAGCAACCACGCTGATTATACGCCGCGAAATTGGCCAAGCAAAGCTGATCGACCGCCGGCAGTCCGCTGGCACATTCGTCCACGCCATAGACGGATTGCCAACGGCCTACGGTTCGCTGCAAGATTTGCGCCCGCAACTACGTCATCAGAAAACGCAAGCGGCGCGAGGTTAAACGTCACCGAGGTGACCGTAGGGAACGGAGGAAACTGAGAGCGCCAGGAGCGAGTTTTGGATCCCCACCCCTCCGTTAACTCAGTTACCTCGTGTTTCATTCCGGCACTATACCCGTGTGAACCGCGCCGTGCTGTCGGTGCATTGTTAGCAGGCACGCGCACCGACGCCCGAGCGAGCCTTGCTGGCAAAACAGGCACGCCCGCGCGACGTCCATTGCACCGTCGGTGCGCCGGCGCGCTGCAACAGGCGAGCGCCTCGCCGATCAAGACGCCTGCTTGCGGCGCCCGACGGCGCCCTTGCGTTTGGGCGCGGCTCGTTTTCGCGAGCGGCGCTTTTTGGGCAACATATCCGCCAGCGACGCCGCCGCAAACGTCGTGCGAACCTGAGCCAGCGCATCGTCCAGCGTGCGCTGCAGCGGCGTCGGCGCCTTGCGGCTCTTTCCGCCGCTGCGCTTCAGCGGCTCGACGGCGTCGATGACGTCCAGCAGACTGACTTGCTCCGGTTCCAGCGCCAGCGTTACGCCGCCGCCGACGCCGCGTCGCGAATTGATGAGTCCCGCGCGCCGCATCGATTGCAGCACCTTGGCCAAATAGGCGCTGGGCACCTTCGTCTTCTTGGCAATCTGCTTGGTAGTCGAGGCCGCGGGCGCCTCGGACGCCAATTGCACCATTGCCCGCAGGGCATACTCGACGGTCTGCGAGAACATTCACGGATCCTCGTCGTTCGAGGTGCACATCACGAAGCCGCCAACGCTTCGTCCGGGCGGGCGGATCGAGTGATAGACCCGCCAGGCTAACGGCAAGCGCCTGGCAGGCATTGTCCTGAAGAGTCGGTTTTCGCCGTCGCGAGCCGGGCGCCCAACCCCACGTTGTAGCGTCTCAAACCGGTTTTTCCAAAGCTTGCCCCGCGAATTGGCAGGGGATTTGCGCCAATTTTCACGCGCCCACGCCAGTCGCAACCAATTCGGGCCCCCCGGTCGAAAAATGGCCGTCGCCCGTAACACCCGCCCCATCGCCGCCGCTTGCCTCTCATGAGGTCCGCTGGCCCCCACGTCGCACAATCGTCCGGAGAGCGTCAAATGGTCGCGTTTAGCAGTAGCCGCCGTCACCCGCTTAGCAAGCCGCAGCCCGACCTGGGAGGCCTTGAAGCGCTGGCCCAATTCGGCCGCCAGCCCCTGCGAACAGCGTTCCAAGCCGCCGGGTCTCGCCGCGATCCGGGCATTATGCGGGTTGTCAGCGACCCCGACGGCAGGATCCTGCAACTCAAGATCGGCCCGTGGCGGGTAATAACTGCCTCGCCGGAGCGGCAAATCGCCGAGGCCCGCCAGCTCAGCGACGAGCGAATCGCCGTTCGTATCGAGCGCCGCGCCGGCGCCAGCGGACTGCCCCAGAGCGAAATCTGGCAAATCTACGACCGGTCCGGCCGCCAGAATGCCGCCATCCAGACCAGTAGCGACGGCCGTTTCGCCATCATGACGAACTACGACACGCGGCAGGCGTTCACGCTCCTGCGAAACCGCCGCGATGAATTAGAAACCGTCGAAACCTGGAATATCTGACCTTCGTGTCGAGAAAGCCAGTTTCGACAGCGCCCTCCTGCCGCTGTACGCTCCCAGCAGGGTCGCCCCCTGGCGGCTTGGCGCCGGCATCGTGCGGAGCGACTATTTCTTCGCGCCGCCCTTGGGCGCCGCGCCCTTGGCAGCCGGCGCCGCCGCTGCGCCCTCTTCGTCCTCCTTGGACTTCTTCTTTTTCTTCTTCATCGTAAGCTTACGCACCCGGACCTTGGGGAGCCCCAACGGCGACATCCCATCCTGCCAGCGGTCGGTCTCCTTGAGCCGCTCCAGGCGCTCAGCCCGGGTCAGAACGCTACGATTGCTGGTCGCCCCCCGGCGGACTTTCAAGCTCTTATCGATGGTCATGGCGATCAACTCCCGCCTGGCGGGATCAAGGCGGGCCTATCTGGCTCTGGGGAATCCTCGTGGGCCGCTCCTGGGGGCGGCGCCAGACTATACAGAACTCAGCATCTTACCGGCATCCCCAGCGGGCCGCAATCGCCCCCGCCGGCAATTATGCAGGGCCGATCAGTTCGGCAAACCGCCGCAGCCCGTGCCATGTCCACGTCCACGTGGACATGGCAATTTCCGCCAACACACGTCCACCCCGCTGGATCGCCGTGTCGATGGCGCCGAACTATTGAGTCCTGCGCCGTTAACGAACCGGTTGTAAATTGGCCTGTCGGCGGCCGCCAAGCCGCCGCTGGGCTTAACCCTTCTTCTGCGGGTCCAGCGCCTCGGCCAGCCGCTCTCCAGAGAGCTCGCCGTCGAAGATCGTCCATACCCGCGCGTTCTTGCGGATCTTCTCAAGCTGCTGGCGGTACAGAACTTCCTTCTGCTCGGCTTCGAGCGTGTCGATGATCTCCGCCTGGACTTCCGTAAACGGCTTCCGCCCGGCCCCCTTGCGCTGCAGCACGCGAACGATATGGAAGCCCAGGTCGCTTTCAATCCGATTGCTCATCTGTCCGACGGTCAGCGTCGCCAGGGCGGCGTTGAGGTCTTCGCACTTCAGCGCGCCCAACGTAGTCCACTCGTGAACGCCCCCTTGCGAAGCAGTAAACCCGTCGGAGTGCTGTTTGGCGACCTCCGCGAACGCCGGCCCGCGGAGCGAGGGATTCGCCGCGGCCGCCTCCCAAACCTTGTTTCCCAGCTCCCCCAGTTTCTTCCAGGCCGCGTCGCGATCGCCCTCGAAGCGATCGAACCGGACCATCAGCTCCTCCCAACGCACCTGCGCCGGGAATTCATACTCCGTCAAATGGTCCTGGTAGTAGGCCAGCATCTCCTCGTGGGTGATCGGCTTGGGCTTAGGCATCTGCTGGCGAAGCCATTCGCCGGCCACCGTCTTTTCCGTGAACTGCCGCTGCACATCCTTCAGCGCGATGCCGCTTTGCTTGAGCGCCTCTTCTAACTGAGATCGATCGTTCACTTCAAAGATCTTGATCAGTCGCGGCACCTCCACTTCTTCGAACGGTCCGGCGATCGTTTCTTCAACCTTCTTCAAGTTCTCCGGCGGCATGGTGCGGCGGAAATCGGCGAAGATCAGCTTCGTGTCGATCAGTTGCATCACCATCATCCGCATGACGGTCCGCTGGGCGGCCGCCAGTTGCTCCGGCGCCAGCGTCTGTCCTGTCTCAGCGAGCTTCGACTCGATCAGCCGATTGACCTGCCACAGCACGTCGCTGGCTAATACGACCTGGTCGCCGACGCGGGCGATGATTTCGCCCCCTGCGATGGGCCTCGCCCCGTTCAACCCTTGGTCGCCGCCCGGCTGCGGGTACGACCCCTCGGCCGCCGGCGCCGCACCTGTCGGCGGCGTGAACGTCGCGGCAGGGGCTCCCTCCATCCCCGCGGCGGCGTACGGCGCCGCCGCTTGGCGCTGATCCGGCGCGAGCCCGTCGCCGCTCGCCCCCGCCGCGGCGGGCATCGGCGGCGCCTCGAAGCCCGACGGGGCCGCCGCCGCGATTACGCTAAGCGACATCAGGACAGCCAGCAGGATAAGCCGTGGAAGCCGCACGTCTGAAGTTCGTTCGACCAGCATGTGGGACGCCCCGCCGGAGGGTCGCAGGCGCTTTTGCGAGTGGGTGCTGAGGCGATCAGCCCGGCTTTCCAGTCGCAAAAGCATCCCGACCCGCTGGGGCGCGAGGGATAGGCACAAGCGGCGGAATTCTAGGAAGCCATCGCCGTCGGTCGCAAGAGAGATTTAAGCCGCGACAGCACCGCCTGCGGGTCGCCCGCGGCGGTGCCCAGCACCAGATAAGCGCTCCGGGCGTCGGCAATCCGCAGATTGCCGTCGCTGTGCCGCACGAGCTGGTTCAGCTCGCCGCGGTTGGTGTAGGTGAGCACGGCGTACTTGTCCTCCAGATGAACCGCCTCGAGCTTTCGCCCATGCGCCCAGATCCGCAGCCGCGCCAGCTCCAGAAGTTGGTCGACCTCCGCCGGCGGCTGGCCGAACCGGTCGGCCAGCTCCGCCCGAAAGTCGTCCAGTTCCGGTTCGCTCGCCACCCGGGCCAAGCGGCGGTAAAGATCGATCTTGGCCCGCATGTCCGGCAGATACCGCTCCGGAAAATAAGCCGCCACCGGCAGGTCGATGGTGACGTCCACCGATTCCTTGGGCGGCAGATGCTTCAGTTCCCGAATCGTCTTCTCCAGCAGTGCGCAGTACAGCTCATAGCCCACCGCCGCAATATGCCCGCTCTGCTGCGTTCCCAGCAGGTTGCCCGCGCCCCGCAGCTCCAGATCCCGCATCGCCAGGGCGAAGCCGGCCCCCATCTGGCTGAATTCTTCGATGGCCCGTAGCCGCCGCGCCGCCTCCGGCGACAGATGCCGATTCTGATCCACCAGCAGATAGCAGTAGGCCCGGTGCTTGTACCGCCCTACGCGGCCCCGCAACTGGTGCAAATCGGCCAGCCCGTAGCGGTCGGCGTCGTCGATGAAGATCGTGTTGGCGTTGGGTATGTCGAGCCCGCTCTCGACGATGGTCGTCGCCAGCAGGATGTCGAACTCATGCCGCACGAAGCCCAGCATCACCTCTTCGAGCTCGCCCTCGGGCATCTGCCCGTGGCCGATGCCGATGGTCGCCTCGGGCACAATCCGCTGCAGCTCGTGCGCAACTTTCTGAATGTCCTGAACGCGGTTGTGGACGAAGTACACCTGCCCGTCGCGGTTCAGTTCGCGCAAGATAGCATGCCGAATTAGCGCATCGTCGAACCGCGCAATCCGAGTCTCCACCGCCAGGCGGTCCTTCGGCGCCGTTTCCAGGTTCGAGATGCTCCGCACTCCCAAGAGCGACATGTGCAAGGTCCGCGGAATCGGCGTCGCGGTCATCGTCAGCACGTCGACGCTGGAGCGGAGCGCCTTGAGCCGCTCCTTCACCGCCACGCCGAACCGCTGCTCCTCGTCGATGATGACGAGTCCCAGATTCTGAAACTGCACGTCGGGCGACGCCAGCCGATGCGTGCCGATGAGCAGGTCAATCGTCCCGCCGGCGACCCCGTGGAGGATTTCGCGTTCTTCTTTGGCCGTATTGAACCGCGACACCGCGGCGATCTGAAACGGAAACTCCGCCATCCGCTGACTGAACGTCCGCCGGTGCTGCTCGGCCAGCACCGTCGTCGGCACCAGCACCGCCACCTGGTATCCCGCGTCGATCGCCTTGAAGGCCGCCCGCATCGCCAGCTCGGTCTTGCCGAAGCCAACGTCGCCGCACAGCAGCCGGTCCATCGGCTTATGCTCCTGCATGTCGGCCTTGATGGCCGCGACGGCCGAGAGCTGATCCGCCGTCTCCTGATAGGGAAACGCCGCGTCGAACTCCTGCTGCCAGGGCGTATCGCGCGGGAACGCGATTCCCGGCCGCGACTCCCGCGCCGCCTGCAGCTCGAGCATGTCGAGCGCGAGATCTTCGACGGCCCGCTCGGCCGCCTTCTTCTGCCGCAGCCAGGCCGTGCCGCCGATCTTCGCCAGCGAAGGCTTCGCCTTCCGCCCGCCGACGTATTTCTGCACCAGCTCGATCTTGCTCGAGGGAACGTAGATCCGCGTCCCTTCGGCATATTCCAGCTCCAGGTGCTCCTCGGCCCCCGTTTGCTTTTCCAGCAGTTTGATGCCGCGATACCTGCCGATGCCATGCGCGAGGTGGACGACCAGGTCCCCTTCGCGAAGCTGCAGGAAGCTGTCGATCGCCCGGCCCGTGGCCCGCTGCGTCGGCCGCGCCAGCTCCTGGCGCTGAAACAACTCCGCCGCACTGATCAGAATGATGCCGCCAAGCTCCCCCTCCCTCGAAGCGAGGGGCAAGGTGAGCGATTGGCCGGCCGCTGTGCCGTCGGTTTTCGAAAAGGACGAGGTTAATACCCGAAATCCGTGCGCCAACCGCCCGCGCACCAAGTGCAACCGCCCTTCGCGCGACAGCCGCGTCTCGCTGAACACCTCTGCCAGCCGCTCGACCTCGGCCTCGGTGTCGCAGACCAGGTACACCGCCTGACCGCTCGCCGCCGAGTCCAATTCGTTGCGCACCCGCACTACGTCGCCGCTAAACTGCTCGACCGATTCAAACTGCAAATGGGCCGTCGTCTCATACGACCCCGCCGGCACGCCCGACGCCGTCACCGACGGGAACCTGTAGATCTCCCGCAGCGTCGTCGACGTGGCGAAGAACTCATCCGGGTGCTCCAGCCGGCTGTGGTAATGCCGCCCTTCTTCATCCAGGTCGGCCGGCTCGACGAGCATGAACCAACTGCCGGGCGGCACATAGCTGGTGAAGTGCGTCCGGTACTCCCCCTGGGGCGGCAACACCGTGATATCGGCCGTCTGCAGGCCTTCCAGGCTCCGTTGCGTCGCCGCGTCGAACGTGCGGATCGACTCGATCTCGTCGTCGAACAGCTCGACCCGCAGCGGATTGATCGCATCGGGCGGGAAGATATCGAGTATCCCGCCGCGAAGCGAGAACTCCCCCGGCAGCTCGACCGCCGTCGTCCCATGGCAGCCGCGCTCCGCCAACCACCTCGTCAATGCGCCCAGCTCCAGCCGCTGGCCAACGGCCAGGCGGCGGGTCGCCGCCGCCAGTTCGTCGCGACTCGCCAGCGGCTGTAGCAACGACTGAATCGACGTGACGATGATCGCTGGAAAGGGGGCCGAGTCTCTCCCTGGTTCGGATCGATCCGTTGCGGATTGAGCCCCCGGACCGCCGCCGCCTCCAGCGAGCCGCTTCAACAGCCGCTGCCGCTCGCCAAAGGTCTCGTCGTAGACCAGCCGCTCGCCGCCGCCGCTCTCCCATAGCGGCAAGCAACCGACGCTGGCCTCGGTGAAAAGCGCCAGGTCGTCACAGAGCTCGTCGACGTCGCTGGCATGCGGCAGGACCACGACCAGACAGCCGCCGCAGCGCCGCTCAATCCCCGCGGCGACCAGGGCGCGCGAAGACCCCCAGACTCCGCCGAGCGTGCCGGCCTGGCCTCGCGCCAGACTCGCCAGCACCTCGGAAAAGCCGGCGTGCGACTCCAACTGTGCGGCCAGGCCGCCCAGGACGCGGGCGTCCTGGGCCTCGACCGCGGGCGATTCAATTGCCACGCGATGATTCTATTCCGCCGCCCGAAACGTGAGTAGCCGACTTAATGCCGGGCGAGCATCTTTGGCACACATGAACTTGGTAGCCGCGGCTCTGGCGAGCCGCCGCAGCGGCATCACCCAAGTATGGCCTTTCGCGCCCCCTTCCGCACCTGCCGCCCCGTTCCTACTCGCCGCGCTCTCAGCTCTCTGCTTTCCGCTCTCCGCTCTCCGCCCTACGGCATCCCCTCCACCTCCAGCAGCAGCACGTTTTCCCGCGGGTTCCACTGCTGCCGCGTATCGCCGTTGGCAACGTCGGCCAGCACGATCCAGTCGTCGTTCATCAGGACAAACCGGCCGCGGACAGCATTGTTCACGCCGTCGATCGTCGCCGGCCCGGGGGCCATTCGTGCGACGCCGATCAGTTCGCGACGAAAGATCGCCGTGCACATGGCTCCTCGCGGCGGAGACAATAGCTCGCGTTCTCGCCGCGCCGCCTCGTCCTGGTAGTCGGACCAATAGGAGTAGACGCTCCATCCGACGGTCGTCAGCAACACCAGCAGCAGCAGCGTGCGCAATCGAAGGCGATACCAGCGGCGCGGCGACTCGTTCATGCCCGCATTGTAGCAGCCCCCCGCACAGTCGCGGTTCAACGACGCGAGCGGCGGTTCAACGAGCCGCCGGAGCGAGCGGCAACAAAGGGTCCCTTCCGCGCCGGCCTGAGCCGATCGTTGATCGGCGGCTATCGACGCCCCTCAGTGGCATTGGGCTAAGCGGCGGAGCGGTCCGCCGCCTTCTCAGCGGCGGCTATCGCCTCAGGTTCCACGTCGCGCTGTTGCAGTCCGTAATACAGGCTCCAGAGCTGGGCCTGTTTCATGAAGGAATAAAAGCCGCTCATCAGCGAGATCTGCAGTCCGACATACCCGTCCAGGAACCCGCGGAACAGCACGTAGTCTCGCAGGAACCGCAACGGCGGCTGCAACAACATGCGTCGATAACTGGGCCGGCGACCGGCCGCATGCCACTGCTCGGCCTGTATGCGGGTGTAACGGTCGAATTTCTTCAGGTACTGCGACCAGCACCAGGTGGTGTAGTGGATCAGCGGGGCCTGGAGCGTCCCTTCGTTGTGGGTCGATACCCGCAGGTCGCCATGGTCGCTCGGACCCTCGTACCGCCCCAAATCGCGGCGGAATAGTCGCATCAGCCGATCTCGCGCCCAATCCGTGTAATGCACGCGGCGGCCCATGAGATGATTGGCCCGCGTGATGTAATACCCGTCGTGCGCCGGGCCGCTGGCCAGAAGCTGCTTGATCTCTCGGGCCAGCTCGGGCGAGAGCCGCTCGTCGGCGTCGAGGATGAGCACCCACGGGTGCGTTGCGTGCGGGATTGCCCAGTTCTTGAAATCGCCGGCGTATTTGTATTCCCGCTGAATGATCCGGCAGTCGCCGCGTCGGCTCACATATTCCAGCGTTCCGTCCGTCGAGCCGGAATCGGCCACCAGCACCTCGTCGACGACGTGGCGGGCCGAATCGATGCACGGACCGATATTGTTGCGCTCGTTCTTGCAGGTAACGAGCAGCGTGAGCCTGCCAGACATAATATACGGACTTGAAAAGGCCAGCGGCCAGATCGCCAAAGCGGCCGCATCCTACGCGAAGCCCGCAGCCCGCTCAAGGGGAAACCGCCGGCGACGCCCCCCAGGGGCCCGCCCCCGCATTCCAGGCAGATCCGTTCTGACCGGCGTTATGCTCCCGTCACCAGGGCTTATCCGCAGGTTGGCCCGACCGGTCCGCTGGAGCATGCCAGCACGCCCCGTCGATAAAAAACAACGGCGCCGCCCCCGCTAGCGCCGGCGAGGCCGTCCCCGTTCCCTCGCGAGCGATAGCGTCGCCGCCTACCCAACCGCCGCGAATTGCCGGTCCGCTTGTTTACCGGTCGCCGAGGAGGCTCGCACTCCCATGTTCCGATCGCTGTTTCTTGCCTTCGGGGTCTACAGTTGCCTCTTGGGCGTCGAGGCCCTGGCGGTCGATCAGGCCATCTTGAAGAGGCCCGAGGACCAGCCTGCCGCCCCGCAGAAAGTGGTCGCTCCCCCCGACTGGGCGCCCTGGAGCCTCCTCGGCGCCGGGGCCGTAGTAGTGATCTACTCCTTCACCATCCCGAAGCGGATGAACGGATAATACCGGTTGTTCCACTCGGGCGAACCTCTGGGCCCGCGCGGTCGTCTCACCTTCAACGGCCGGATCGAATCGGCGCCGCAGCGGCCGATCCCCCGCCGAAGTAGCTTTTAACGGGCGGTCGACCGAGCCCCAAGCGGATTCGAGCGCCGGATCGTCCTCAGCCGCTCCCTGGCGGCGGCTGACTCCCCGCCGGGCGAAAAACGGTACGCCGCAAAAGGTTGTATCTACCCCCAGGCGCGCCTACGATAGACAGGTTTCAGCTTTAAGGAGCGTCAGCCCCCTGTGCGCGGCCCCGGCCCCGGCGCCGTTGCCTTCGCCGATTCATGGTTACCTCTGCCGGTCTGAGAGCCGCCTGCTTTCAGCCCGCCTTTCGCATCCCTAGCTCTTACAGGCATCCTACTAATGGCGACCGTCGAAAAACCCCGTGCCAAAACTGAACTGATTTCCGGCGCCGACATCCTGGTCCAGTCGCTGGTTGATCACGGGGTCGAGACCATCTTCGCCTATCCCGGCGGGGCCAGCATGCCGCTGCACCAGGCCCTGACGCGCTTCAGCGATCGGCTGCGCACCATCCTGCCTCGCCACGAGCAGGGCGGCGGCTTCGCCGCTCAAGGTTGGGCTCGCAGCACCGGCCAGGTCGGCGTCTGCATGGCCACCAGCGGCCCCGGCGCCACCAATCTGGTGACCGCCATCGCCGACGCCAAGCTCGATAGCATTCCGCTGCTGGCCATCACCGGGCAGGTGCCCACCAAGGTCATCGGGTCGGACGCCTTCCAGGAAACTCCCATCGTCGAAGTCTGCCGCGGCATTACCACGCACCACTATCTGGTGACCGACGTGAACGACGTCGCCCGCGTCGTTCGCGAGGCGTTCATCATCGCCGCTTCCGGTCGCCCGGGCCCGGTGCTCGTTGACGTGCCCAAGAACGTTCAGCTCGACAAGTGCGTCCCCGACTACGACGCGCCGCTCAACATTCCCGGCTATAAGGCCGAGTCGCCCAAGGCCCGCCCCGAGCAGATCAATCAGATGGCTGCCGCCATTAAGCGCGCTCGCCGGCCCGTGATCTACGCCGGCGGCGGCGTCATCACCGCCGAGGCCAGCGACGCCCTCCGCACGCTCGTCGAGAAGACCGGCATCCCGATCACCACCACCGTCATGGGACTGGGCGCCTATCCCTCGACCGACCCGCTGTCGCTC